>JACXTP010000068.1 GCA_016919625.1 Methanomassiliicoccaceae archaeon | reverse complement strand
TTCTCGAACATCTCCCTTTCATGGTCCCTCTGCTCGATCCGGGTCAGGGCCACCTCCGGGAGGACGTCCACCAGCATTCGCGCGGTTGGAATATCGATGATGCGCTTGAAAAGCTCATATCCAGTGCCCATCAGACCTTCGGGCAGGTATGCCGCCCCCATTAGGTATCGGACGAAAATAACGCGGTCCTTCGGACCTTTCAACTCACGTTTCCGACGTATCGAGACCAACACGTCTCCGATGAAGAACATCGTGGCAATGGCGTGCATGAGGCTGCCCTTCGATTGCAATGCCGCCTTGGAGATCCGCCCCAACAAGCGCTCCGATGGGTGCACGAAGAGGTGCACCGTGAAGCCCTCCTCTTTGTATCGATCCGCCATCCAATGGGCCACCGTGCTCTTGCCCGAGCCATCGATGCCGTCAACGACGATCCAGCGCATGCTCAGATCCCCGCCGCAGCCAAGATGAGCACCGTGGTTATGGGTATGACCAGGTTGTCATACTCTCCCGGAGTGTAAAGTTCTACGATCGCCACATAGGCTGCGATGCCAGCGCTTATAGGAAGGATCCATATGGCTTCCACCACGTGGTCGCCATAGATACCATTGATACTAAGGTAGCTGTAAAAGGCGAAGACCACGGCGCATGCGATCATAGCGAATATGAAAACGGAGAGGGTTCCCTCCAAGGTCTTGCCATCGTGTATCTTTCGTGTACCATATCTCTTGCCGATGAGTCCTCCCATGCCATCTCCGTAGGCCATGCTGACTATGCCGATGGAAGCTATCATCAGGTTGTCGAAGAAAACGAAAGCCAGCAAAGTCCAGGATATGGCATAGAAGACCAGTCCGAGCTTGTGCCCATTGATCGATGCCTCTGCCAGTATGGACCCTTTGAGCTCCTTCTCCATCTTTGACTTGGGCTCATCGGTCCTGGAGCCTTCCTTGGAGAGCAGGTAACAGAAGAAGATGAAAGGCGCTGCGGCGAGCAGGGCCATGGCCCATGCGTTGTCGAACACCCACCAGAAGAAGACGATGTTCCCTATCATGATATGGATGAACTTGCGGTGCATCTTGGTGCGCTTAAGATAAGTGGATTTGCTGGCGATGAGAACCACCGCTCCGATGTAGGAATACACCAGCAACAGCCCCCAGATGTCTCCCTGGCTCAAGGTATCAGCATTGGAAAGCGATGAAAATATAAAATGGCTTGTCCCATGTGTCGAACCGAGATTCACCCAGTAGATCGATATTTTATCATTCTACATACCGATTTTCTGACGTGTAGATGATAATTTGCCGAGTGATATTAAATATCCTAGGGCCAATCAAATAGAAAGTGGCGGAATGAACGAGAAGGACCTGTATCTAATGGCTTATCTCAAGGACAACTTGAGCGCCTTCGACAATGGCCCGGTGCTCTTGGACGTCAAATCCACTCAGTTCGTCAGGGTCAACCTTCTCCTTCTCAAGGCGTTCTCATCCATGCCCGGACGTCCAGGCATGTTCATCGCGGTGGATAGACCGCATCATTACATGTTGCATCTGATGGGCATGCATCAGATAGATCCGCAGGGCTTGATATTCATCGATGCCATAAGTCGATTCGCGGCGGACACGAAGAACAGCCACAGCCCCGCCAACCTACTTAACGCCCCATCCAACATCGATTCCCTGCCCTCAGCCATAAGGGACTGGGCAGGCAATTCGCCCCACCCTGCGCCGATGGACCTGCAACGGTGCCGGTTCGCCATGATCGATAACATATCATCGTTGTTGCTCTACAACAGCTTCAACAACGTGGAGGTCTTTCTGCAGGACTTCATAGATGTCCTTACTTCCCACGCTCGGGTGCAGATCCCGTTGCTCGTGGACAAGGAAAGGAACTGCATGCTCTACGAGGCGGCGCGCTCGCTCTGCCCCCACGAGATAAGCGTCAACGATGGCATCCTGGCCTCGATGTCGCTCACCAGCAAGCGGAATGGCATAGCCAGGATAGTGGATTCTAACGAGGTTTGAAGAAAATGAGCACTCCCGATACATGTGTCAGGGCCCGGGCGGAGATAGTCCGTCTTACTAGCGGCATCAATGGTTTAGACGATTCCATCGAGGGAGGCTTTCCTTTCCCATCCGTTATATTGGTTGCCGGTAGTGCTGGTACGGGAAAGACCACCTTCGCAATGAAATACCTATGCGAAGGGGCGAAAAAAGGAGAGCAGTGCTTGTACATCACCACATTGAGCGAACCGACCCAGTGGATGATGCGCTATGCCATGCAGTTCGACTTCATGGACCCCTCTTACTTCGACGATCAGATCGTCTACATGGACCTGGGCGACAAGCTCCGCACCATGAAGCCAAATGAGATACTGAACGTCATCGATGAGAAGATCGCTGAGGTCATGCCCACCCGCATCGTCATCGATCCACTCACCGTGATAGGGAACATGATGGGCGGTGACTATCGTCAATTCTTATTTGACCTTACGAACCGTCTCAAGAACTGGAACGCCGTGACAGTGGTCACTGGAGAGGTCCAACCCAACGAGCTTTATCCCACAGAGATAGCCTATGCCGTAGATGGCATCATCTTGCTCTTGCTATCCGACGAGGTCGTAACGCGTAGGAAATATGTCGAAGTCCTGAAGATGAGGGGCACCAATCATGCCACTGGACGTCAGCCCATCGATATCTCCAGACGCGAGGGCATCATAGTCCTAAAAGCCAGGTTCTGAGCGAAATCATACGACCAGGCTTATTATGAAAAGGGCCACGGTGTTCACGACCGCAACCGCCGTGACCGCCATCAATCTGTTCTTGGCCGCGGAGGCCAGGTCTTTATCGATCGACCGGGTGATTATGATCTTGTTGATGCAGCTGAAAACGCAGGCAAGCATGATGGTCTGCGCGGCGATGAGGGGATCCAACCCACTAGTGTAGACCAATGTTCCCAGGGAAGCCGCAACCGCGGCAGAGGAGACGAAACCGCCGATGGCGGAAACGTACACGCCGTAGTCCCCCAGGTATTCGTTGGCGGCGTAGGATATCACCGATATGACCAGGATCAGAAGTGCGAACTTCAAGGCCGGTATTATTGCGAACGGGGATTTGACCTCGAGCTTCTGCTGCGACACTTCGCCCGATTTGATCATGAGCCCGAGCAGGAAGGCGACCGCGGTGGCGATCGCCGCTGGTAACAACAAGATGAAGGCAGTATCCATGGTGGGGTCGGAGAGCGCCACCACTATGAGGTTCCGCACGAACATCACACCCGTGGCAAAAAGTATGCCGGACATCGCTGTTTTAAGCAGGTCCTTTCGCTCCTTCACCATATTGCTAATCGAGGCGGTGGTGGCCTCGGAGTTTATCATGCCACCGAGAAGACCGGAGAACTCCAGACCTCTCTTCGGCCCCTCTTTCCGGATAATGACGTAGGAAACGAAGCTGATGGCGCTCACAAAGACCACCAAAAGGAGGATGAAGTTCAAGGCTAGGATGCCGCCAGGGTTGAACACGTCCCAAGGCTCCTGTAGGTCCAGCTCGATCGTTAGGGGATAGAGGATCACGGCTAGGGTGAGGAACTGCAAAGCCCCGATTATCTCATCGTCCTCCAGTATGGAGACGAACCTGTGGAGCCTTCGTCTCGAAACCAATAGGAAAGTGGCCACCAGGGTCACCACCGCGGCGGCGAAGAGCAGGTTCAATCCCACCAATGCCCCGGCGAAGAAGGTCACCATCATGGCCATGGGCGTTGTCAGGCCTGGGAATCCTTTCATATATTTTATGTAGGCAAGGAATATCGCGAAGGCGCCTACCAGCAGGACCCCGATCATCAGAACCCAGGCGAAATCCGGATCCTGCGTTGTCAGATAGGAGGTTATGAATCCAAATAACGATACCAGAGCGAACGTCCTCACTCCAGCATATGAGGAGACTTCGTCACGATGGTGCTCCCTCTCCAGCCCCACCAAGGCACCTACACCCACTGCTATCAGGGCGTTTATCAGGAAATCCGGGTCCGTGAGGGCGGCCACGTTCCAAATATTATATTTTCACATATATATTTAATCCCGTTCTATTTTCGTTGGGAAAACCACCTCTGAATGGAGAATTGGCA
>JACXTP010000067.1 GCA_016919625.1 Methanomassiliicoccaceae archaeon | reverse complement strand
TGATTTCCATCCCAATTCTCCTAATTATTCCGGCAGAGATGCAACGCCGATGCAAGAAAAGGGAACGGTAAGGGGCAATTTCGTCATACCTTACGCAAGGGAAATAAACGTACAGGTCGCCTCATAGGCCGATGTTCGTCCGTGCCGACCTCCTGCTCAAGGAATCCGTTCCGGAGATGATCGGAAGGCATGTGGTGCATTATGGCTGGGAGGACTTCGATCCGGTGCTCCTTGTCTATGACCGCCGGGCGGATAAAACTGAGAGGCTGGAGCTGGATCGGTTGGATTGGTCCCTCTCTGAGGCCAAATGCTGCGTTGGTTCCTTCGGGGAGGAGGGCTACCGTCCTTGCGTCCATGCGAGGAAGGTGACCAAATTCGATCAGTGCTCCGAATGCGCTTCCTCTTGGATTCCTGTGCAGAGCTGCATCTATGAGCCGCAATGTGACGGGTCCCGGTGCGAGTCCAGGATTTGCAAGCGAGAGCACACTGTCTACTTGGCGTTCTTCGGGAGCAGGGCGAAGATAGGTATGACCACATCGCGACGCCTGCGGGAGCGAGGGATCGAGCAGGGAGCGGATGCCATCGTGCCTCTGGTCCGCAAGGAGAACCGTTTGGAGGGGCGAAGGGCGGAGAACGATATCTCCAAGGCATTGCGGCTTCCTCAACTGATGCAGAAACGCAAAGTGCTGGAGGAGCAGGGTCGAATTGCCAAGAGCGAGAGGATGGATGAGGTTTACCGTTCCTACCTTGCCACCCTATCCTCGAGGATGGATGTCCTTGACGCAACGCTCGAGGTCCTGGACCAGTACCCTCTAGAAGATCTGAAAGGTCGCAACCCGTTGCTGGTCGACACTGCGGGTAAGCATCGGGGCAGGGTGCTTGGCAAAAAAGGCAAGTTCCTCTTCTACGAGGACCATCTGTCCAAGCTCATGGCCTTGGAATTGGCAGACCTACCCGGACGCCATCTGGGCGGGCCAGCGAAACGCTATTAAGGGCGAAAGGCATCGTTCCTCCCTTCGGACAGGGATCAAATGGCAGTCATTTTGAGGCCGGATGAGATCGAGAATAAGTTCGGCAAGCTGTTCTGTCGCGGCATCTACACCTTGGTGGACGAGGAGAACGGAGTGGCCCAGATCATCGAGGAATGCTCGGCCAAAGGACCGGTGGAATGGGATGCCGTGAACCGAAAGAGGGCGGGCGGCGCCATCACAGACATACGCGTCGAGGGGACGACGCTCATCATGGACACCATCATAGGCGAGCGGGAGGTCCGATTCGGGCCGGCCAGCAAGAACGTCGGAGGTCAAGGGCTTAAGTCATTGTGGGTGGAGGGCGACACCGTCCGCACCACCTGGGTCGGACTGGCGGGAGCGAGCGTCGGCATCGGGGCCTGCATGCCCCAGGGTCCGGGCACCATATGCGCCGAGTACCCTGACGATGCCAAGGTCGGAGGCGCACACCGCATCGAGGTTACGGTCACGACGCCCAAACTGGTCCGCGCCATCATCGCCGTGGACGATACGGACACCAGGGAGAAGGGTGCCTCGTGGGTGCTGCTGCTCAAGACCGCCCGCACCTGCCCTATCGGTCATTTCCTGCAGCACAAGATCGTCCAGTTGAACCCCAACGTGCCGGAGAAGACCACCAACTGCGTTTCCGTCGCCGTGTCGTTCGCGATCAAGGAGGACGGGATTGACGCGTTGGTGGCATGGTTCGTAGATAAGTTGAGAGAGGGCACATACTCCAAACAGACCACCATGGCGGTCTTTCAAGGTCTCCAGGTGCCGCAAGGGCTGGTGGACTATGGCCTAAGGGCAAAGCGCGAGATACTCACTGCTGAGGACGGTCACGAGGCCGCTGAAGCGAACGGTGTGAGGGTGATCGCCGTCACCGGGGATCGGGGCACCATAGGTGCCGTCGCGGGCATTGGCTGCTTCGACCTGGGGCTTAAGGCGGCAGGGCTGCCCGAGGACTTCGAAGATTAGGAAATCCTTATCATTGCGGCCCATCATGGCATAAGGAGCGGAAGAGCGACATGAAGGAAGAGATATCCAAGGTCATCGCCAACACCGCCTACCAGACCTACGAAAGGCGCTTGCAGCGCGAGGTCTTGGAAGAGGATGTGCCGCACCATGTGGCCATCATCATGGACGGCAACCGCCGCTTCGCCCGCGAGTTCGGGCTCGCGCCCAACGAAGGACATGTCAAGGGCAAGGAGAAGCTGGAGGAGGTCATGGAATGGTGCCTGGAACTGGGCATCAAGGTCCTGACCGTCTACGCCTTCAGCACCGAGAACCTGTTGCGCCAGGCCGACGAGGTCAAATGCCTCATGGACCTCTTCGAGGAGAACTTCCTCAAACTGGCCAAGGACGAGAGGATACACAAGCACCACATCAGGCTCACCGTCATCGGTCAGATCGACCTGCTCCCGGATAACGTGCAGCAGGCCATCCGCACCGCCCTGGACGCTACCAAGGACTATGACAGCTATTATTACAACATCGCACTCGCCTATGGTTCCAGGCAGGAGATCGTCCAGGCCATCCGTAGTATAGCCGAGGACGTCAAGCAGGGGAAGATGGATATCGAGGACATCGACGAGCGCACCGTGTCCAGTTATATGTACACCGCTCAGTTCCCCGACCCGGACCTGGTTCTGCGCACGTCCGGCGAGGAGCGCGTCTCCAACTTCCTGCTCTGGCAGCTGGCCTATTCCGAGCTATACTTCACCGACGTCTTCTGGCCCGGTTTCCGTAAGGTCGACTTCCTGAGGGCCATCCGTACCTATCAACAGAGGAAGCGGCGCTTCGGCAAGTGAGGATATTATATCCTAGGGCGATAGTGGAGGGAGGCGGAACTTGGCCGAACTGGACCTCATCCTGTTGCACGCCCCGAGCGTTTACGACTTCCGCAAGGAGTTCCTGTTCTACGGGCCGGTGAGCGACCTGGTGCCTTCCACGGGGGTCTTCGAGATGTACCCCTTCGGCTTCATGACCATGGCCACGGCCCTGCACGCTCAAGGCTACAAGGTGCGCATCATCAATCTGGCCAGCATGATGCTCAACGACAAGGGGCTGGATGTGGAGCGCTTGATCTCCAAGTTGCGTTCCAAGGTATTCGGCATTGACCTGCACTGGCTGCCCCATGCCCACGGCGCCCTGGAGGTGGCGAAGCTGGTGCGCAAGCTTCACCCCGAGGCTAAGATACTTTTCGGAGGGTATTCCTCCACCTACTTCCATGAGGAGCTGGTCCGCTATCCGCAGGTGGACCTGGTGCTTCGGGGCGACTCCACCGAGGTGCCAGTGGTGGAGCTCATGTCGGCGTTGAGCCATGGCAGCGACCTGGGCAAGGTACAGAACCTGACCTGGAAGAACGATAATGGGGTGCATGTCAACCCCCAATCCTACACACCCACCGACCTGGACCATTTGGACGTCGACTATGGCTGGATGGTGCGCTCGGTGATCCGGCACCACGACCTGGAAGGTTTCAAACCCTTCAAGGACTGGGACCGGTACCCTCTGACGGTGGCGTTCACGGTGCGAGGGTGCACCGTGCAATGTGCTGTGTGCGGCGGCTCCTGCTCGGCCATGAAGGGCTTTTTGGGCCGCAGCCGTCCCGCCTTCCGCTCGCCTGAGAAGGTAGCGCAGGACGTTCGCGACATCCAGAACTACCTTAAGGCGCCGACGTTCGTCGTCGGGGACCTGCGCCAGGGCGGCAAGAGCTATCCGGAGCGCTTCTTCCGAGCCTGCCGCGAGCTAGGCGTCGACAACCCGGTCATATTGGAGCTGTTCACCCCCGCCCCGGAGGAGCTCTTCCACATGGCCAGCTCATCGCTGCCATCTTACTCCATCGAGTTCTCTCCCGATTCCCACGACGAGGCGGTCCGCCGCGCCCTAGGCCGCAACTTCGACACCGCCAGCATGGAGCGCAGCATCCAGTCGGCTCTAAAACATCATGCCCGGCGCTTCGACCTGTTCTTCATGATCGGCCTGCCCCAGCAGACCAGGGAATCGGCCCTGGCAAGCGCGGACTATGCCCGTCGCCTCTACGACCTGGTGGACGAGGACCGCCGTCTGTTCGTCTACACATCGCCATTGGCGCCCTTCCTGGACCCGGGGAGCGTCGCCTACGAGAACGCCGAGAGGCTCGGTTACATCGTCAAGGCCCGGACGCTGGAAGAGCACCGCGCCCGTTTGCTCAGCCCCAGCTGGAAGTACGTTCTGTCCTACGAGACGAATTGGATGACCCGGGACGAAATAGCCGAGACCTCCTATGACGCGGCAGACGTTCTGAACCAGGCCCGCTTCGACTGCCATCAGATATCAGAGGATGAGCTGGAGGCCAACCTTTGCCGCACTCGAGCGGCGCGGGAGATGATGCGTCGCATCGATGAGGTCGTGGCGGTGCAAAACCTCGAAGAACGCCAGGAGCGATTGGCCGCTCTCAAGGCCGAGGCGGAGGCTTTGATGGATTCCACCATCTGCAAGAAGGGCGACCTGGAATGGGAATCGAAGAGCGTGGTGAGGAGCGCCCCGCGCGCGTTCATCGGGCTGATGAAAGGAAGAAGGTCGAAGTGAACCCTTTCATGGTAAAATCGGTTTGCAGCGGATGAGCTTGTTGATCCGACGCTGGCCCAAAGCACGCATTGCGGTCTCGGTGCGCCACCGACTTCCGAAGCAGAGGTTGGCCAGGTACTTCGTGCGCACCGCGGTGTTCAAGGGGCCGTAGACCTGTTCCCGGCAGGCGCGCTCGTAGTCCTGCAAAGGAGCGCCGTTCTTGATGTTGGCCACCGCGGCCCGACCGGCGATGCGCCCAGCGATCATGGCGATCGGTATGCCGCCCCCGTTCACAGCCATCACTTGGCCGGCGGCGTCACCGACAAGCAGCACCTGTCCTTTCACAGCCTTGGATATGGGCCCGGACATGGGAACGAACTTCCCGGTCGGTGGGATTTCCGTCTTGAGCTTCCTCATCTCCAGGAAGCGGTCGAAATAGACGCCTACGGTGTCATTGGCGAAGCGCGGCGCCACGCCGAGACCGACGTTGGCCACTCCCTTCTTCGGTATCACCCAGGCGTAGCCGCCCGGAGCGACCGTCCCGAAGTACATCTCTGGGACCGGTTCGAAATCACCTTTGACCTGGACCGTCACGGCGGGACAGAGGTCCTTGGACCTATCGAAGCCGACGGCCTTGCCGACCCGAGAAAGCGGTCCGTCCGCTCCGATTATGACCTTGGCCTCGACCTCCAGACCGTCCGCCATCACTAGGTCGCCCTTCACGCCTGTGCAGACGGTGTTGAGCATGATCCTCGCCCCGGCCTTCTCGGCGCGCCGGGCCAGGTGCTGATCGAAGCGATTACGGTCGGTAGTATAGCCGGCGAAAGGCACGTCCCAATGCCTCAGGGAAGGCGAGAAGATCCGGATGACCTCCGTCTGCAGCGAGCGCAGGTCGCCTGGGACATCGAAAAGGGGGGAGAGGTCCTGGGCATCAGGGAAGATGCGCTGCACCTCGTCCAGGTGGGGCATGAACTCGCCGCATTTCACCGGCTCGCCGACCACAGGGCGCCGTTCCAAGATCACGACTTCCGCCCCACCCAGGGCCGCATGCTCAGCAGCGGTGCTGCCAGCCGGGCCAGCGCCGACCACCACCACGTCCGTCCTGATCCGCTCGGTCATCTCATATCGCCAACTGAACCTTTAGGTGTCCCGCTCCGCCAGCGCGTCGGCCAACTTGACCATGGAGGCTTTGTACTCCGTATCAGGCAATTCGCTCAGCGCTGCCTTGGCCTTGTCCGTGTACTGGCGGGCCAATCTCCTAGACTGCGCGATGGCGTCCGTCCTGACCACAAGCGCCAGTGCCTCCTCGGCGTCCTGGTGCGACTTGTCTGGCTTGAGGAACAGTCGCTTGATCTCCGGGCCGTGCTCGGCATCGGCCATGGCGAAGATCAATGGCAACGTCGGCTTGCCATCCACGAAGTCCACTCCTTTGGGTTTGCCCAAGGTCTTTTCGTTGCCCACTATGTCCAATATATCATCGATGATCTGGAAGGCCATGCCGATGGCCAGCCCGTACTCGCCCATCTGATCGATGCGAGCCTCATCGGCTTTGGCCAGATAGGCCCCGACACGAGCCCCTGCCTCGATGGGCTTAGCTGTCTTCCCTTCTATGATCTTTAGGTATTTGTCCACCGGGGCGTCAACGTCACCCTCGTATAGGCTCTGCAACATCTCGCTCTCCGCGATGGCCGTGCAGGCGTCGGCCACCATGCCCACGATGCGCTCGTCGAAAGTACCCCCCATCTTGAAGCTCTTGACGAAGAGGAAGTCGCCGGCGATGAGGGCCTTCTGCGTGCCGAACTTCTTGTAGGCGGCAACGCGCCCGCGGCGGTAATCGCCGTGGTCGTTGATGTCGTCGTGGATCAGGGTGGCGGCGTGTATCATCTCGAAGGCCGAGGCGATCTTGACGACCTTTGGCACGTCCGTGCCCCCGCACGCCTTGAAAGAGAGTATAGCTATGGCAGGCCGGATGCGCTTGCCTCCGGAACCGATGACGTACAAGGAGATCTCGGTGAGGAGCTCTTGTTCGGAAACAACGCTTCCCCGCATCTCCTCCTCGACCAGGTCCAGCTCGTGCCGGATGGTCGAATCCCAGGTTGGAACCATCGCCGCATGATATGATAGATTCATACTTAACGCTTATTCCCATCCGGAATTTTTTCTTGATGATTTATAGATTGGCCAGCGGGTCCGCCTTTGCATAAAAAAATGAAGAAAAATGGTTGGAATAAGGGGTTTTCAAGGCAACGGCACGCTGTAGGACAGCAGGGCCTGTGCCGCGTTCCAGCAGGCATCATAGAACGGCCCGGGGTAGATACCGATGACCACCGTGAGGATGAGGCATATCGCCACAGCCGCCATCATGGTCTTCGAGATCACCAGCTTGTCCTCGGACTCGCCCTTCTCGACATACATGTACTTCACGATGCGCACGTAGTAGAACAGGGAGATGGCGCTGTTGATGATACCTGCCACTGACAACCATATCAACCAATCCGCTCCAGTGTCCGTGGCCGCCTGTATGGGGGCCCAGAACAGGAAGAACTTGGAGGCGAAACCGGCCAGGGGCGGTATGCCTGCCAAGGAGAACAGGAATATGGTCATGGCCAAGGCCAGGAACGGCGAGCGCTTGCCCAGGCCCTTGTAGGAGTTGATGCTCTCCCCCACCGCCACCGTGGCCAATGTCGCGACCACGATGAACGCGCCGCCCTTCATGAAGGCGTGAGTCAGGATCTGGAATATGCCACCTGCCAAGGCGTAGTCCGTCGCTACCGGAATGGCTATGAGGATGTAACCGGCCTGGGCGATGCTCGAGTAGGCGAGCATGCGCTTGATGTTGGTCTGGTTCAAGGCCATCAGGTTGCCCACCGTCATGGTCAGTATGGCCATGATGGCGATGAGGAACTCCCAGTCCGCCTTGATGGCGATGAGGCCGATGAAGAAGAGCTTGAACAACGCCACGAAGCCCATCTTCTTCGAGCCGGCCGCCAACATGGCAGTGATGGTAGTTGGAGCTCCCTCATAGACGTCCGGGGCCCACATGTGGAATGGCACCATGGCGATCTTGAAGCCGAAACCCACCACTATCATGATCATGGCCAACCAGACCACCGGAACCAGGTCGTTCGGGTAGGGGTTGGCGATCAGCCACTCGTTCATCAGGGTGAAGTCCGTGGTCCCAGTTACCCCGAAAATCAGCGATATGCCGAACAGGGCGAAGCCGCTGGACAGCCCACCGATGATGAAATATTTAGTGGCCGCCTCGGCCCCCTTGACGTCCTTCTTGCGGAAGGCCACCAAGGCGTAGGAGGACAGTGAGGTCAGTTCGATGCCGACGAAGAGCACGAACAGGTCGGTGGCGGATGCCACCACCATCATTCCGGCGGTGGCCAGCAGGATGAGCGTGTAGTACTCGGGCTGGTGCTTATCGTCCTTGGTGAAGTATATCGACGCCAGCACCACGTAGAAGGCCACGCTCAGGAATATGAGCATGAACAGGGCGGAGAACTGGTCCAGGACAAGGAGGCCGGTGTCGGACGGGAAGAACACCGCGTTCCGGTCCTCCAGTATCTGCAGGGCCGGTCCGACCGCGGCCAACGCTATGCCGGCCAGGGCGGTGAAGCCCAATATCCTGGAGTCCTTGGTGCCCAGCCCGATGGCCGGAATGACGATAGCGAACATGACCAGCAGCAGCTCGGGCAGCACGGCCACCAATGATTCAGTGTCAACCATTTCAGAACACCCCTACTAGGATCTTGCCCACCGCAGGCACGATGAAATCCAATATCAACGCGGGCCAGAGACCGAAGAGCACGATGAAGCCTACGAACGCGGCCAACGGTGCCGTCTCGTACCAGCTGACGTCATGCAAATGTTCCAGGTCGATGTCCTTGGTCACCGGGCCGAACAGCACGCGCTGCATGGCCCAGATATAATAGGCCGCGGTCAATGCCACGCTTATTATCGGGACCAGCAGGAGCCAACCGAACGCGTTGTAGGTCGCAGTGAATATGCCGAACTCGGCGATGAAACCGACCAGGCCGGGAAGTCCGAGCGATGCCATGAAGCCGATCATTATGAACACCGAGGCCTTTGGCATCTTTGCGGCCAGCCCGCCCAGCCGCGGGATCATCCTGGTGCCGGTCTTGTGCTGGATCACTCCGGCCATCATGAAGAGGACGGCCGTGATCAGACCATGGGCGAACATCATGAACACGCCCGCTGCCAGACCGATCTCAGTGAAAGTGGCGAAGGCCAGCAGGACACCGCCCATGTGGCTTATGGAAGAATAGGCCACCATCTTCTTGATGTCCTTCTGCGCGATGCACATCACCGCGCCATAGAGCATCGAAAGGACCCCTAGGATGACCATGATTATCTGCCAGTTGGTCATTCCGGGGAACCAGCTGTTCGTCAGTGCACCGGCGTCGATGTCCCAAGCCCCGGGCAAAGTGGGCATGGCGATACGGATGATGCCGTATGACCCCATTTTTAACAGCAGACCGGCCAGCAGGACCGATCCAGCGGTGGGGGCTTCGACGTGCGCATCTGGTAGCCAGGTATGGAACGGCACCATGGGCATCTTCACTATGAAGCCGAAGAAGAGCAGGCCGAACACCAGTGTTTGGAACATGATGGCGAAATCACCGGAGACGGTGGCGATGGCCGCCATGTCGAAGGTGTAGTAGCCTAGGTCCCCCGCAGCCTCGAAGTACAGGGCGAATATGCCCAGGAGCATGAACAACGACGCCACATGCGTGTATATGAAGAACTTGATCGAGGCGTAGTCTCGTCTCGGTCCGCCCCATATGGCGATCAGGAAGAACATGGGTATGAGGACGATCTCCCAGAACACGTAGAACATGAAGTAGTCCAGTGCCATGAACACCCCTAGGACGCCGACCTCGAGGATCAGCATCAAGGCCATGTAGGAGGCGGTGCGCTTCTCCACGTCCCAGGAGAACAGGATGGCCAGGAAGACCGACAAGGTGGTCAGCCAGACCATGGGCGCGCTTATGCCATCAACACCGAGAGTGAAGGATATGCCCAACTGCTCGATCCAGATGTAGCTCTCATTATAGGAGAAGGTGCTGAAATCGTACCCCTGCTGCACCATGTCGAACATCATCAGAGAGGCCAAGGCCAATGGGATGCCGCTGAACACCAAAGCCACGATCTTGGACATCTTAGGGTTGCTGTTCAGCATGAAGGCGATCAGGGCGCCGATGAAGGGCAGGACCAACAGGATTGACAGTATCGGTATGTTTTCGAACATCTGAATCACCTCACCACGGTCGGACCACTCCAAGCAGGACCAGTATGAAGTAGCCGAGCAGCATCATCAGCACCGCTCCGCCCACCACCACCCCTGCGTAGGTCTGCACGAACCCGGTCTGCACCCTGCGCAGACCTCGGCCCGCCTTGGCGGTGCCACGTGCCAATCCGTTCACAATACCATCGATGACATGGAGGTCGAACCAGTCCAGTACCAGGGAGAAGCCGTACACGGCCTTCACACCGACCCAGTCGTAGCCCTTGGTGAAACCATAGCGGGCCAGGAGCATGTTGTACAAGGGTTTGACGGCCGGCCTGTTCACGAAGGCATCGACGTCGATGCTCTTCTTGTAGAAGGCTAAATATGCCAAGCCGATGCCGCCTGCCGCTACGGCAATTGACAGATAGGTGGTCCAGGCGGTGAACACATTCTCTAAGATCTCCGCCCCGGTCTCGACGATGGGTTCCTCGAAGAAGATGATCCCATAGAAAGGCGTGCCGAAGAAGAACAGCGCCGCCATTCCGGAGAACACCGCTAGGACCGCCAGCAACATGAGCGGGACGGTCATGACCGCGGGGGTGTGCTCCTTGATCTTGCCGGGTTTGGCGTGCTCCATCTCCTTGTGACCGTGGTCGTCGTGGGCCATGTGGGCCGCGGCGTGCTTGGTGGCCTCACCCTCTGGACCGGTGAAGGTCTTGAACCACATGCGGAACATGTAGAAGGCGGTCATGAAGGCAGCGCATACGCCCATGGCATAGAGCAGGTAGAATACCCAGTTATCTGACCCGGCACTCTGCACCACAGCCAAAAGCTCATCCTTGGACCAGAAACCGCTCAATGGAGGGATACCTGCGATGGATATCGCGCCCAGCAACATCACTATCGATGTGATGGGCATGTACTTGCGCAGCCCGCCCATCTTGGACATCTCCTCAGTATGCACGAAGTGGATGACCGCCCCGGCGCTAAGGAAGAGCAGGGCTTTGAAGAAGGCATGGTTCATGAGGTGGAACATCGCGGCGGAATAGCCCAGGCTGCCCTCCTCATAGATGCCGACTGCGAACAGATAGGCACCTGTTCCGAGCCCGAGGAACATGAAGCCTAACTGGCTGATGGTGGAATAGGCCAGAACGCGCTTGATGTTGGGCGAGTTCAAGGCCATCGTGGCGGCCATCAGGGCGGTGACCACACCGATCACAGCGATGAACAATGGCAGCCATTCATAGGAGTGCACCAACAGCGGGAACATCCTGGCCACCAGGTAGACGCCGGCCTTGACCATCGTCGCGGCGTGGATCAAGGCGGAGACGGTGGTCGGACCCTCCATGGCGTCGGGCAACCAGTCGTGCAATGGGAACTGGGCGCTCTTACCTATGGCGCCCCCGAACATGAAGAAACAACCCCAGGTCAACAAGCTCTGGTCGACCTCGGTCAGCACTTCGGGGTCGAACATCTCGACGTAGTTCAGTGTCCCGAAGAGGTTGAAGAGGATGAACAGGCCGATCATGAACATGACGTCGCCCACCCTCGTGACCAAGAAGGCCTTCTTGGCCGCTGAGGCAGCCGAAGGCCTCTCGAACCAGAACCCTATCAGGAGATAGGAGCAGAGACCGACCAGCTCCCAGAATATGAACAGGAGGGAGAAGCTACTGGCCAACACCAGGCCGAGCATTACGCCGACGAACAAAGAGATCTCGGTGAAGTAACGGCGGCGCCTGTCGCCCTCCTCGCCCATGTAGCCGATCGAGTAGATGACGACCAACGTGGCCACGAAGGATACCACGATCAACATCAGCGCGGTCAACGTATCGATGAATATTCCGATGGATAGGGTGAATCCGCTCCCCAGCACCACCCAATCGATGGTATCGGTGTAGTAGGCGCCCTCGGCGCCGTGCGAAGGCAGGCCGCCCGTGAGCGCAGCATATGCGATGGCAAGGGACAAGGCCATCGCCGCACCGACCAGGGCTATGGCGATCATGCCGCCCTTGTCGCTGAACTTAGCGCCAAGGAATCCGACGATCAGGAAGGATATCAGGGGCAGTATGGGGATGATCCATGCCAGCTGGAACAGCCAAGTGTAATCCACCTTACCACCTCATGATATTGAGATCGTCCACATGGACCGTGTCCTTCAAACGGTTCAGGTTCAGCAGTATCGCCAGGCCGACAGCGGCCTCTGCCGCCGCCAGACCGATGGAGAACATCGCGAACACCTGTCCCATGGGCAGGTCGTAGTAGGCGGAGAACGCCACGAAGTTGATGTTGGCGGCGTTCAGCATGAGCTCGATCGACATCAGGATGACGATGGCGTTCCTCTTGACCAGGATGCCGATGACACCGATGGTGAACAGGGTGGCCGAGACCAATAGGAACCAAGATAACGGTATGCCAGTTGTGAACTCAACGCTCATTCCTCATCCTCCTCCTGCGCAATGAAGACCCCACCTATAATGGCGGAGAATAGTACCAGTCCCAGTATTATCACCAGGGCCCCCCACTGCTCGAATATGATGGCGGAGATGTCCTCTATGGGGATGGAGAACATAGGGATGGTGCCCTCAAGCATGCCGTCGTACCAGGCGTCGACCGCCAGGAAGACGACGACCATCAGGGCCAATAGCACCGCGGCCACGATTATGTTGGCCACGTTGCGGTCCTTCACGGAGAACCTCACGCGGGGGTTACTCACATTGACCACCTCCCAGGAGGCGGCGTTTGGTGAGCATCACTCCGAACAGGATCAGGACGTTGATGGCACCGACATAGACCAATATCTGGATCAGAGCCACGAACTCCGCGTTCAGGAACAGGTAGATTATTCCCACGCCAATGAAGGCGAAGGCGAGGAAGAACGCCGCCCTGACGATCTCCTTGGTAACCAGGACGGTGATGGCCGCACCGATCGTGAGACCGGCGAAGACCATGAACAAATACGGGGAAAGGTCGAAAGCCATCTTACATCGCCTCCTTCATCTTCAAAGCGTCCTTGGGACAGACGTCCACGCATTGCTCGCAAGCGACGCACTTATCATAGTTGAACACCGGCCTCTTGATCGGCTTGTTGTTCTTCGGGTTCACTTCCCCGGTGTCCATTAGCTTGACCGCCTCAGTGGGGCAGGTCTTCTCGCAACGGAAGCAGGAGATGCACTTCTTCGGCTCCAGGACCGGTGTGTCCTTGACCGATGGGTCCAGCATGTCCTTCATCTCAGGCTTCCCCGCCTTCAGGGCAGAGGGCGCCACCATGGGGGAGTGCACCTCGTAGCCTGGCTTGTGCTCGTGCTGCAACTTCAATGGATCGAACATCAGCTCGGTCCTATCATAAGAGGCCAGCTCGAACTCGGGGGTGACTATCATGGCGCTGGTCGGGCAGACCTCGGCGCAATACCCGCACATCATGCAGCGGCCCACGAATATCTGGGGCCGGTCCACCTTACCTAGGGTGGGGTGTTCGATGGGCACCAGCTCAATACATTTGTTCGGGCAGATCTTGACGCACTTGCCACAGGCAATGCACTTCTCCAGAACTATGCCAGGGCGACCGCGGAAGCAGTCGGGCATGAGGAGTTTTTCCCAGGGGTAGAGGATCGTGTTCGGCCGTCCCTTCAAGGTGGTGCGCAGGAATGTGCGCATGCACACGTACATCGGATCGGCGATGTAGGCCCTGGGTTTCAGGTCATCTCGGCGACGATAGGTGGATTTCTTCTTCTCTGCCTCGGCCAACTTACCACCACCCAATATCATAATATTTGATCAACACGACGATGACCAGGTTGATGAAGGCCAGGGGCATGAGGCGCCTCCAGCCGATCTTCAGTATCTGGTCGGTCCTGATACGGACCATGGCCGCACGGACCCAG
>JACXTP010000066.1 GCA_016919625.1 Methanomassiliicoccaceae archaeon | reverse complement strand
GGCATACCCAAGGCTTGGAGCATCGATCTCTATCGGGTGCTCTGGTTTAGTATCAAATGAGTGATTGATTGATGTTAGATTCAATTGATCAACTAGAATCTGGCCTTAACCTTTTAATAAAAAAGCTGTACGTCTTTTGAACGACGACGCCATATAGCAATGCTAGTATTGTGATCAAAGTTATGATGCCCAACATCTCCAATCCAAATGGAGCTAAATCCAAATTTTTGGTTTGGTAAAAATCGAAATATGTGATCACTTCATAGATGAGGATGAATTGGATCAGGTACCCATCCAATGTTGCCTTAGCCAGAGTGTTTATAGAACGGCTTTGGACCTTCATGGATTTGAAGGTAATGAATAGGCTGATTGCCCCTAAATAAACCAGAATGCCATCGTTGGTGAAAAAGTTCCATTTGATCTTATATGTTTCAGTTTCAGCTATGAAATTCTGTCCAGTATAATACCATAGCATCACCGCTCCGATAATTCCACACAGGAAGAATACCACCAGTCCATAGATGGGTTTGATTCGAACATCAAATCGCTTGATGTAGGCGGCAGAAAAATATAGGGTAATGAAGAGAAAAAGAACATTGCCTGGAATATAGACCGAGGACGTGTTTGAATAAAGATTGATGGTCGGCAATCCGATTATCAATATGATCAATATCCCCAAAAAATAACGGAAATTCTTTCGATCCAAGTTATTGACCAATATATTTAGGAATGGAGAAAGGATGATGAGGACCATATAGGGGAAAATGAACCAGATGTGCCGATATTGGATGGGTCCGAGAACGGAACCTTGCCCATTGGTTATGGACATCAGAAAATCATAGAAATCAACGCTCGTATCATAATAATATAACAGCAGCAATATTAATATCGTGCAGAACACAAGTAACGAAAGGACGATGCGCCACAGTCTCTTTGGTATATGTATGTCGAACGTTTTTATGTCCACCAGAAAATAGGCTCCGATCAACACAAAGATATCGACCGCCGGTCTTGACAAGCATCCTACCAGAGCAGAGAAGAACCACTTCGAATCTTCATACGGGAACGATCCCAACGGGATCTGACTGATATGGATGCCGACGACCATCCATAATGCAATGATCCTGAGCAATTCGAAATTGGACTGTCTCTCCATTCACTATCATAATATGTGATAAAAAAGGTTAAAAGATTTTAGATGAAATAGAACCGCACGCCGTACTTTATGGAGATGTTCGCCACCTTCTCCAAGCGGTCCAGAACGCCCGAGTAGCGCCGCACCGCCATCTTGCTCTCCAGGGGCAATTTCTCCCTCATGACCTTGACCTCTTCCAGCAAGCGCGGGGCGTCCTCCACCTTGAACTTGGTCTTGTGCTTCACCGCGTCCGGGACGGAGGCGATGATGCTGCAGCCGTACTTCTTCGCCAGCGCCGGCAGCTCGCCGGTCTCCGGCCCGAAGGTGCCGATACAGCCCCGACCCTCGTCCCAGGACAGCTCACACTTCTTGCAGGCCTCCCCCATCTCTTCGAAGGAGAGCATGTCCCATTTCGTCAGGCGCTCGTCCGGGTCTGCCAGGTCCAGCATCTTCTGCTTCGACGCCTGGTCGGCCTGGTCCAGGACCACCCATCCGGTGTACTGCTTCTTCGCCACCGGCTGGAGCTTGGCCTTGTCCATGTCGTTCTTGACCTTCTCCATGTAGACCAGCTCGATCTCCGCGTCCATGCGGTTCCGCTTCAGGAATCCTTCCCAGTCCGCACCCATGGCCGCCTTGGCATCAGCCACGGGAACGATCATATCGAACTCGGCGCACGATTCGAAGCCTTTGACGTCCTTCAGGTTCACCTTGAGGACGGATACCTTCATGTTCTTACATAGGGACTTTTCGGAGTCCAGCTCAAAAATGGCCATGCTTATTCCCATCTAATGCACCTTCGGATGGGGCTCCGAGCATCGCCACCCTATATATTGATTTTTGAGGGCGGTTCGGAACTGCGAAACCTGCAACAAATATAACGCAGCAGCGCGTACGGGCCACGATGGACCGCAAGCGGTTCTCCTTCGAGGGTCTGGCCCGCCCGGCCATGATCATCTTCGCGGCCGCGGTGCTGGGTGGTTTCTTCAACTACCTGTTCCAGAGCTACATGGGCCGCACCCTTGGGCCGGATGAGTACTCACAGCTCGCCTCGCTCCTCTCCATATTCTACATGCTGACGATCCCGAGCACCCTCATCGGCACAACCGTGCTATTCTATGTCTCCAGGCTCAAGGCCGAGGAGAAGGACGGTGAGATCGCCTGGCTGATGCGGCGCAACCTCCGGCTCTGCCTCCTGGTCGGCGTGGTCATGGGCCTCGCCATGCTTCTACTGTCGCCCTTTCTCCTGGAGTTCCTGGACATCGACCAGCCGGTCCTGGCGGCGATGTTGGCCGCCGGCGCCTTCCTGCTCATGCTCGGCACGCCGGTGCACAGTACCACCCAGGCGTTGCAGCGCTTCAACCGGTTGGCCGTCTATGAGGTCCTCAACCCGTTGCTCAAGTTCTCCTTCGGAATTTTGCTGGTCGGGATAATCGGCTGGTCCGTGGCCGCGGGCGCTTTCGCCGGCGTGCTCATCGGCACCGTGCTGGCGTTCCTCTGGCTATACCTCGGCCTGAAGGATTACTGGGGCAAGGAACGCAAGCCGTTCGCCACCAAGGGCATGGCCGCCTACACCGTGCCGGTCGCCATCTCCACCATATCGTTCATGGTCATAACCAACATCGACAACCTGCTGGCCCGCGGTTTCCTAGATCCCACCGAGGCCGGGCTGTACTCGGCCTGCTCCATGCTCGGCAAGATAGTGCTTTGGATGCCATTGGCCATCACCACGGTCACGTTCCCTCGCTTCAGCGGGGCGAAGGTGAAGGGCCAGAGCACCAAGTCCCTGATCCACAAGTCCGTCCTCATCACCGTGGCTTTCA
Source organism: Methanomassiliicoccaceae archaeon (assembly GCA_016919625.1). GTDB lineage: Archaea > Thermoplasmatota > Thermoplasmata > Methanomassiliicoccales > UBA472 > JACXTP01. Next base: position 9,018 of record JACXTP010000066.1, on the reverse strand, counting down.
GCGGCGCCATCACTCTGTTCTGCTTCCTGTTCCCCGATTTCGTGCTCAGGCTGACCTTCGGCGACGAGTTCCTGGATGCGGCCGACATACTGCCGGTGGTCATCCTGGCCTTCTCCCTATTCGGATTGGCCACCATGTTCCAGCGCTATGGCCTTGCCACCGGGAAGTGGGCCTTCATAATCATCTACGCCGTATTCACCGTCGTCGGATTCTGCCTCATCCTCCTGTTCCATGACACCACCATGCAGATCGCCCTGGGCATGTTGGCGACCAGCGCTGGCATCTCCATCGTCAGCCTCATCTACCTGGAACTGAAGCTTAAAGAGGAGGGGCCGGCCTATTCCAATAACAGGAAGGAAGGCTGATGGGCGCAGAGGGCAGGGCGGGGTCGGTCGCCTTAGTGGCCGCGCTCTTTATGGTTTCGACTTTAGGCGGATTTCTGGTCTATGTCCATGAGACCGAAGGGACGACCACAGATGGATATGGGTACACCATCACCGATCCGGTTTTGGATGAAAGGATGAGCCGACACCCTGGATGCCTGGAGATAAGTCCAGAGCATACGACGGCCCGATACGACTTCGGTTCCGAAGGCATGGCGATAAACCTGGCATCGCCTGGCGATAAGGTGCAGGTGGCCAAGGACCAGGCGGCCGACACGTTCACCACCGTCCTGGACATCCACGAGCTCGACCTGGTCGGTCGGGGCAACTTCCAATTCCAAGCCAAGTTCGCACTGGGGGACGGAGACCATTACCAAGTGGACGTCCATGTGGACCAAAGGCAGACATATGTCACCTATACCGCCTCCATCGGAGAGGCAAGGGCGGTGGGGTATGGGGACATGCTCTACGACATCACCGACACCCTCTATCTCCTGGTGCACGTTGAGAATGGCCAGATCGAGCTTGGCCTCAACGGCATAGAGGACGTGCAGACGATGCCATCGCTATCCAAGTGGACCCCCCGCTTCGCTGAGATAAGCCTAGGGGCGGGCGAGGAGGACCCGGTGCTCGGCAACGTCTACATGAGCACCTTCGTGCTAGGGCTCGGGACCACTTGGCATTACTATGATGGCCTGCACAAGACCATCGTGCCCGACGGCAAGGACTTTGCCTTTTCGCTTCATATGCACGCGGACCGCACCTATCCACAGTACCTCCACCTCATGGCCAACCTCTCCCGCGAGTACGGCCTGAACGGAACGTACGACGCCTGGCTTTGGGCCAACGATCAGTTCTACAGCATGAGCGAGAGCGAGTACGCCCAAGGCCTCCTCGACCTCCGGTCCGCCGGTTGGGACCTGGGCGTGCACGGCATCGGCTACGTCAGCGTGAACCGCACCATCGCCCTCTACGCGCTGGACCGGATGGAGAACGAGATCGGTCCGCTGCGCACCTGGTCCGACCATGGCTACCGCCAGCAGAACCTCTACAAGGACGGCACCGACCCCGACTCCGGTTACTACATCGCCGATCGGGTGGAGGATATCGGGGCGGCCTGGATGCACAAGAACACGAAATCGCACTCGTTCTACAACGATCTTAACCGTGACGGGATGAGCTATACCGACCCAGACTATCCGGACCTGCCTCTGTTCCGGGTGAGCCCGGAGCAGGCCTGGACCATGTACTCGGACCCTGGCCGCGAGGACGACCTTGATAAATACCTTCGGGCCTGGTCCGCCGACCGGTCAGTCATCGTCACCCACGATTACCTGCCCTACTTCTTCTACGTGGACAACAGCTCCGGACCTCTGTCCGTGGTCCGGGACGAGGAAGGCATGGGATATTTCCCCTGGTCGGAGCTGATACCCAAGACCACCTTCGTCGGCGAGGATTGGGCTCCGCTGCCGAGCTTCACGAGGTTCCTCAACTGGACCAGGGATTACGATGTCTGGTTCGCCCCGGTGCGGGACATCTATGACCGTTCCTGCCTCATCCAAGCGCTGGAGGTTCATGAGGACTCGAACAAGGTCGTGATCCGCAACCCTTCCGACCAGGGCATCGAGGGACTGACGCTGTACTCCCAGTCCCAACCCGATTATGAGCTCGGAGACAGTGGGACATCGTACACGGCCACCAAAGGGAGCGCCGGTTCATGGCACTTCATCCTGGACATCCCTGCCGGAGGAGAGGTGGTGTTGGAAAAGGGGGAACATACCGGAAGATCACATCCGCTTGACGAATCACCAGGGCCCCCTTCGGTACTAGGCAGGGCTCAGGAGCGGCTCATGAACCGTGAGGGATCGGATAAATGATGAAGGACCCAAGATCGAGGCCAGAGAATTATATGCTGCCGTGTCATCACTGATTCGTCGGGGTTTGGCTATATGGCAGCGAATAGGGGAAGGGCTTTCGCACTGACCGTGGCAACCTTATTGGTCATCTCTGGAATGGCGGCAGTGGTGCTGGCGGAGATAGGTCGGGAGGACGTCGCCCGGGACGAGCTCGCGGTCCCGCAATATGTGATGGTCTCACCCGACCTCATCGAGAGATTCCGTGGCCCTTCCGATAGAGTGAACGTCACCAGCCCGACCGGCACCTTGACAGACGCGACCGACGATGGGCTGAGGGTGATATTCGAGGAACCTTCTGGCGCGTTCAGTTTCGATCTGGGGGAGAGGGCCGAGACCATGACCCTCCTGATGAACACCAGCGCGGTGATGAGGGACCGGGGCTGTATCATCGAGGTCGAGGTCATTTTCAAAATAGACCTAAATAAATATTATAGATTAGATTTATTTATCTATCCCACCTACGTTTTCATAGGATTCGAGCCGTTCTGGGAGGAAGGGGGCGAGGGGCACCGGACGGCGATCCAGCATGACGTTTCAGCCTGGACCGCCCTGATGGTGGAGGTAGACAACGGGGAAGCGACCGTCGGCATCGATGGCCTGGACCGGCCCACGACCTTGCCCACCGTGCCATCGTTCTCTCCCGTCCTGGAGAGGATCAACGTCAGGGTGATAGGGGTGGCCGAGGGCCGCCAGATGGTCATAGACCACATCGCCCTTGGCGCAGGGGAGCTCACCTTCAAGGACGGTCTGCACAAGACCATGGTACCGGATGGCAAGGACTTCGCCTTCACCTACATCATCCACGCCGACAGAGCCTACCCGGGGCACTTGGGGCTCATGGCGAACCTCAGCGAGCAATATGGCCTGCGCGGAACCTACGACGCCTGGACCAATGGGACCGATCGCTATTATGGCATGGACGACCCAGAGTTCCGGGACGCCCTGCATGTTCTCCAAGGGGCCGGATGGGACATAGGTCTGCACGCCGGCAGCAACGAACCGATGACCACAGAGCAGGTAGTATCGAGCATCGAGAACCTCAGCCAAGAGTTCGGCGCCCCGCGCTCCTGGTCGGACCACGCCTTCCTGCCCCAGGACCTGGCGGTGCAGGGATGGAACTCCAGCTCAGACCATTACACAGCCGACCTGGTCTCGGAGATGGGATTGGGTTGGGCCCACGCCTGGCACGGGACCGCGTTCCGTAACGACCTCAACCGCATAGGCATGGGCTACCAGGCCTATGGGTTGGATGGGCTACCGCTGTACCGGGTCAGCAAAGACACCTCCTGGGACATCTACGGCGACCATGCCGCCGACCTGGACCAATGGCTGGGGGCCTGGGCCATGGAGCGCTCGCTGATCGTGGTGCATGATTACTTCGCCTACCTGAGCTATGCCAGCAATGACACCGGTAGTTACAGCGTGCTAGAGGGCTTGGAGGGGATGCAATACATCCCATGGGGCCAGCTCTATCCGAAGCAGGTCCTGCAGGGGGCGGAATGGAGGGCGTTGCCCCAGTTCGAGAGCTTCCTGAACTGGACCGGCGGTCATGACGTATGGTTCACCACGCTGCGCGATGCCTATGACCGTTCGCAGCTGGTGGACCGGGTGCTGGTGCACGAATACCCCGACAAGGTGGTGATCACCAACCCTGGCGACGCGCCGGTCCAGGGACTGACCTTGTACTCCAGGTCGATGCCAGATTACGCCTTGAGCCACGATGGGACGGTCATCCATGCCTCCAAAGGCGTGGCGGCCTCCTGGCATTTCATCATCGACCTTGGCCCGGGGGAGATGGTGGTGTTGAAGAAGGTCCATGAAAGGCAGGGGGCAGACAGCCCCTCCTTCGCGTCCGCTTTGATGGTCCCGCTAGCTGCCAAGGTCGAGGATCGAGCAAGCGGACCCTAGGCGGTCCAGAAGTTATTTAATCCCGCCCACCGCTCGGCGCTTCGAACCCCCATGTCCAAGACCAAGGTCCTCTACATACTCCCGTGGCTCCGCACTGGCGGTTCGGAGAGATACGTGGCCAACCTGTGCCGGAACCTGGACCGGGAGCGGTTCGAGACCGTGGTCCTCTATCGGGGGGAGTGGGGGCCGGTCGGGGACGAGCTGAAGGCCGCCGGCATCAGGACGGTGCACAACCCCATGAGGGTGTACCGTCCGGACCAGCTCTTCGGCTTTTACCGCCTGTTGCGCAAGGAGGGCATAGACATCGTCCATTCCTTGAACTATCGGCCCAACTTCACCGACGCGCTCCTGACGAAGTGGGCCGGTCGGAAGTTCGTCTCAAGCCGCCGCAACCTGCGCTTCTGGAAGGGCAGCGATAAGTTGCACTGGGGGGAAGGACTGCGCAACCGGAGGACCGACCTGGTCATCGCCAACGCCGAGCGGCTGAAGCAGTCCACCATCGACTTCGAGAAGGTGCCGGCCGACAAGGTGCTGGTCATCTACAACGGAGTGCCGCTGCAGCAGGCCGATGCCGCCAAAACATCGGATGGATGGAAAGAGGTGCGAACGGAACTGGATATCCCACTCGGGGCTTTGGTCATAGGCAACATGGCCAACCTGCGTCCCACTAAGGGACAGACCTATCTATTGCAGGCGTTCCAGACCGTGCTCCGGTCCTCCACCCGCCCGGTCTACCTGGTCATAACCGGCCAAGGCCCGGAGGAGGAAAACCTCCAGAAAATGATCAAGGAACTGGGGTTGGAGCAGAGGGCGTACCTCTACAAGACCTCCCGGGACCGATTCGAGGTCATCCGCTCCTTCGACATCTTCGTCCTATCTTCGCTCCAGGAAGGCTTCAGCAACGCTTTGGTGGAGGCCATGGTCCTCGGGCTGCCCTGTGTCGCCACCGACGTAGGAGGCAATGCCGAGGCGGTGCAGCACAACATCACCGGTCTTATCGTCCCCCCGAAGGAATCGGAGTCGCTGGCCCAAGCGCTTCTTGGTCTGGTCGATGACCCGGAGAGGCGCAGGATCATGGGTCAGACCGGTGAGGTGAGGGCGCGTCAGGAGTTCGACCTGGAGCGCATGGTCCAAGAGCACGCCCAGGCCTATGGCCGTCTGATTCCGGAGAAGCGTCAGGACGGGCCGTAGTGCGCCCGGTCCAGTTCATCGTTGTACCATTGCGCCCCGCGCACCGTGAGGCTCCTCAGGCGTGCGTTCTCCGACATCTCATTGAAAGGTTGAGGCGAGGCGGCGAGCTCTAACACGGCCCGGGCCAGGTCGGCCGCTATCGGCGCCAAGATCCGGGCCGATCGGTCGTCGGCCACCTCTCGCACCGCCCCGATATCGGTCACCACCGGGACCATGGCGCAGGCCATCGCCTCCGCCAATACGGTCCCGTGCGGGTCTGCCCCGTAAGGCGCCAGGAAGACCCCGTGCTTGGCGAAAAGGTCCGCCTTGCCCTCGAACGATGGGTCCTGGTCCAGGATCCTCACGTTTTCGAAACGGCGCAGGGGGGCCAACACCTCCTCGTAACGGGACCAGCCACCGGCTATGGTGATGGTCAGTTGGCGGAAGTCCGGGGAGGCCGCCAGCGCCTCTACCGTCGCCACGAGCAGCTTCAGGTCCACCATGGTGCCCGCGTACGGCCGGACGCATAGCACCTTGTTCCGCCGCGAAGGGTGGGACGGGGGCGCCTTATAGATCGTCGGGTCCACCGGCACCGGGCTGATGCGGTAACGGCCTTCCTCCAAACTCACCCCCATCTGCTCCATCACCTCCTTGGCCAAATGTTCCGAGGGGAAGACCAGCTTGACCCCGGAGGCGAGGACCTCCTGCCACATCGCCGTCATTTCCCGAGTATGGCGTTCCAGCGTCCGTCTCTCCCGGCGGAAGTGGACATGGTGCTCCGGCACTTTGGGCACGACGATCTCCGGCCCGTAGACGAAGACCTCGGTGCGATGCGTCCCGATGTGGGGCAGGACCGCCCGCCACAGCTCCTCGTTCAACAGATGCACCTGGAGATGATGATAGGCCCCGGAGGCCAGCACGTCCTTGATGGTCCGAGCGGGAAGATGGGCCACGTCCACGTCGCGCAAGGCGTAGTAGCCCTTCTCTCCCTGCCGGTTCAACCTGACCACGTCGAGCATCGCGCCATGGCGTCGGGCCAGTTCCGGTCTGACATGGAGGAAGTTGAAGGCCGGGGCGCGGTTGGCCACTGGGTAGGTGCCGCAAAGGTAGAGCAGGTCCGACTTCCCCAATATCATTTCACCATCGCGTTCGGCGCTTTCCAGCTGATGCACCATGTCGTCGAAGGTGATGCCTTGGTCCACGATGGGCAGGTCCTCCCCGGAATAGCATACGCCCTGGTGGTCGCGGCAGTAGTTGAAACGGTCCAAGGAAAGGCATACCGGCATGTCCACGATGCCGACCTGGATCGAGGCCAGCACGTCCCGCAACGTGAGTCCGCTGCTGCCAACGTCCACCAGCGCCGCGCGCCACTCCAAATGAGGCACGAAACGGTACTCCTGGCCCGCGCCTCGCTCCTCCGCTTGCCTGCCTGAGAAATATGAGGACTTGCCCACCGCCTGGGCGCCGCTCCACCATGCTCCGAGCGCTAGGTCCACCAGGTAGTTCGGGCCATAGGAGTCATCGGAGCAGAAGTAGGCCACATGACCGAGGTCAAGGTCCGGCTCATCGCCCGGCCCGATCACCATACTGTTCTTGACGGGTGGGACCTCGAGCTCGGATTCGACCACCAACAGTAGCGACTTGGGTTCGTATCGCTGCGACCGGTAAGATTCCAGCACAGCCTCCAGTTCCCCCTGGTCCCGCGGCGTCGCCACCACCGTCACCTTGGGGGCGCCTAGGTCCAGGGCCCGATCGAAGGTGCAGCGCACGATATGGGCCAGTCTGTGCCGGTAGGTGTGGTCCAGCATGACCGTGCGCAGGCCTGCCAACCGATACTTGTCCCGGTCCTGGCGGTCCAACTGCAGGGACAGGATCTTGCGCTTGAACCACTCCACATCGTCCGTGCATACTGTCAGGTCTCCCAGGAAGTTGCGCAGGCCGCGCGAGTAGTTGCCTACGCAGATGGTGTTGGAGGCGAGCAGCTCGAACACCCTCCGGGCGAACATGGTCTGGGAGCCCTTGATGGTGTTCATGTTGATGCCGTAGGTGTACCCCTTGTAGGCCCGGTCCATCTCCTCCGGGGGAAGGGTGCCGACGATGAACTGCTTGTAGCGGTCGGGGAACGACATCCTCACGTCCTGGGTGTTGAGGTACCGGTCGAATATCTCCAGTTCTCCGATGGAGGAGATGGCGGTGACGAACCGGGAGAAGGTGATGTTGCGGTCCATCTGTTGGGTATAGTACGAGCCGGCGAAGCAGAACGAGTCCTTGCGGTCGTAGGTCTCGATCGGATTGTGCATGGTGGGCTGCGCCGCGAAGGGAAGAAGGTGCACCCTTTCGGTATCGAGGCGACCACGGTAATCGGAGATGCAATCCGCATCGGTCGTGAAGACCACGTCGAAGAACTCGGCAGCGCGGATGAAGGTCTGGTAGTGCTTGGGGTCCTCCTTGTTCCAGAAGACGGTGGGAACGCCATTGCGCTTGCACCATACTAACAGCTCCACCAGCTCCGGGCTCAGCACCGAGACCTTCCACTTCCAGGACTCCTCCTTGCCCATCCAGGCCGATTCCACCAGGAGCAGGTGGGGATTGAACTCCTCCAAGGCCTGCTTCCAATCGGCCGACGTGACAGGGCACATCTCACACTCCGGGCTGAACGCCAGCAATGTGAAGTCGTCAGTGATGCAGCCCACCCTCAGCTCTTTCAGGCTCTGTACCTCGGGCGGAAGTATGAAAGGGTCCTCGTGACGCCTTTTCGCCTCGGCCATGATGCGCCGGACGGAGTGCATGCCGGACCGCGTGAACCAAGGCTTCCTCTCCAGGCGCCCCAATTTCCAAAGCACCTTGCCGGAGAGGCTCCAGCCCAAAAGCATCAATCGTCCTAAAGGGGAGTTCGCGATGGCGGCAGCATCGTACTTGGAATAGATGCGATAATACTGCTTGATCAGCGACATGCAAGACGGTCCAGGTCTGCGGTCAACCATACCTTACAGCGATATAAAATCGCCGTCGATAGGTCCTCAACGCTTTGACCGGGCCAGCGCCATCTCTCGAAGTATGGTCTGCTCGAATCCGCTGGTGGCCTTGACCCTCTCCGCCCCTGCCTTTGACAGGCGTTGGTACAGCGCTGGGTCCCAGTAAAGCCTCTCCATGGCGTCGGCCATGGCGACATGATCCTCCGGGGGCACGAGCATGCAGCAGTCCTCGTCCACGAACTCCGGGATGGCGGCGACCTTATTGGTGATGGCGACCAGACCGCAGGACATGGCCTCGTCCCTCGACACCCCTTGCGAATCCCATCGGGTGGGGCAGAGGAATACCCCGTGCTCGGCGAAGATGTCCCGATACTCGCTCTCGCTCAAGGAGCGGTTCTCCAGCCTGACGTTGGCGAAGGCCCTCAATGGTGCGACCGTCTCCTCGAACAGTCGCCCCTCCCCCACGATCTTGAACTCCATCTCCTTGAAGAAAGGCCGCTTGGACAGCTCCAAAATCGCAGCCACGGTCATGTCGTTGCCATCCTTGCGACTGTAGAAAGGCCGTACCGAGAGCACTTTCAGCCTCATCCCCGGGGTCTTCTCCCGATAACGGAAGGAGTCAGTGTCCACATAGTTGTGGATGATGCTGTACTGCCCCTCCTTCAG
>JACXTP010000065.1 GCA_016919625.1 Methanomassiliicoccaceae archaeon | reverse complement strand
GTGTGGGTCAACACCAGGGATCACATGCGGGTCTACGCCCGGGATGGAAAGGGCTGCCACACCTAGGAAGGAGCCCACCATCACAAGGCACGCAAGCACGGCGACTACGCCGATCAATACGGCCATGATTTTCTTTGTTGCCTTCTGCATCAACTTCACCTGCACCTAATTATTATGCAAACCTGTTTATCATTGTTGATATTAAAAGCGTCTTTGAGCATGCTACACTAAACATTAAATATCAGGAATGATAAAAATCTTTCTATATTATTGAATGTTTTTAATCTGCGATATCATGTCCAGTTAGAAAGGTTTTTCAGATTTGATAATTTATAGTATTTATAATGAAATACTATCCGAATCGATAAAAATCGTTGCGATTATGATTTTTTATTAATTCGAACGTTCCTCACGTTATCAAATGAGTGAAAGAAGGGAAGGACAGACGAAGCTTGGGATCGTGTTCGATTTAGACGGGACCTTGATCGAAAGCACGATCGACTTCGTGCTCATGAGAGATCGGGTCTTCAGATATCTGATCGATATCGGTTTGGGATCCCTTCTGGAACGATCGGACACTATCGCCAAGAACATGGACAGGGTGCGGCCAAAGATCCGCGCAATGAATCTAGACCTCAAGGCCGTCGAGACGAGGGTCGAGGCCATCTGCGTCGATGTGGAAATGATGTCCGTGGAATACACGAAGGAAGTGCTAGGGGCAGGCGATGCATTGAGAACACTACGCTACATGGGGCATCCGCTGGCATTGTTGACCCGAGGGTCCCGACATTATGCCACGCAAGCCCTTCGCGCATCACATCTTACAGGATTGCTGGACGCCATCATCTGCCGGGACGACCATGACATCTCAGAAGCGAAACCTCACCCGGAGGCCATGCGCCGGGCTGCCGCCGCCCTAGACCTGCGACCTGAGCAATGTTTCTTGATCGGGGATCATCTGATGGACCTGGAATGTGCCCTTTCGGCCGGCTCGACGTTCGTGGCGGTCCTGAGCGGACGCAATGGCCGGAAGGGTTGGGAGGACTTGGGTGTGGAAAGGATAATCCCGTCCATCGCCCAACTGCCAGGATATCTCGAGGAGATGACATGAGGACCGTCGTCACTCCACCAACTATATCCCGCTGACGTGGGATTCGGGAACCATGAGGTCCATTGTAAAGAGCAAGGATGCGCCGGAACCGATCGGTCCCTATTCCCAGGCCGTTATCTCGGACCAACTAGTGTTCTGCTCAGGCCAGTTAGGTGTCGACCCTCGAACAGGGAAGATGGTCGACGGCGGGACAGCAGGGGAGGCCCGACGTTGCCTCGAAAACCTTAAGGCCATACTGGAGCAGGCGGGTACAGACCTTACAAAAGTGCTGCGATGCACCATCTTCATGACCGACCTTATGGACTTCCAAGCCTTGAACTCGGTCTATGCTGAGTTCTTCTCGGCGTCGCCACCAGCCATGACCACCATTCAAGTGGCGGCGTTGCCCAGAGGGGCCAAGGTGGAGATCGATGCGATCGCGTCCCTGTCCTGATCAAGCCTTGACATTCACAGAATCGGCCTTAATGCCGTCGTACTTGACCTCGAATCCCTTTTGGCAAACGGGACAACAGACGTAATACTCGCGGTCGTCCTTCTTGACCTTGTAAGCGTTATCGTGGATCTCCTTCTTACAGTAGTTGCAGGTCAGAACCACAGAGGACTCTGGGGTGACGGTGGCCCTCTGGTTCTCCTTGACCACGGTTACAATGTTCGCTATGTCGAACTCGATGATCTCGTGGATGTCGGCCATCTTTGAAAGGAAATCGTTGATGAGGTGCTGGTGGTGGAAGGTGCACATGAGCATCAGCTTGCCGCTGCTGAGCATGAATATCTGCCTCACGCTCTCGTTCTCCTGGAACTGCTCCGCCACCTTCTTGATGTCAACTGGCTTGGTCTTGATGCTCAAAACTACGCTGATCCCGCCCAGTTTCTCTGGGTCGAGGGTGGCAGTGTAACCCTTTATGATGCCCATGTTCTCCATGGAGCCGACCTTGCTGCTGACCGTGGGAACGCTTACCTTCACCCTGTCCGCGATCTGACGGAAGGATAGGCGACCGTTCTCCTGAAGGACCTTCAGGATCCTAACGTCGGTATTATCCAGTTTCATATGGAAAAGGTGAATTAAACAATCATTAATAAAGATATCCGTTAAACGAACAAACTAGTCGAGGTTAACATGATATTAAGAATGCAAAATACTCGTAACTATTCTTTGCATTCGTTGATAGACATGTAGATGAACCAAGAGCATGGATGAGGTGTAGATGAGCGACGCTAAGGAAGGCGGGTCCGACCGCCCGAAACTGGAGTCCAAAGGAAAGAGGACGGCAAGCTTCGGGGTCACTGGTATGACATGTGCCACCTGTGCTCAGACCATCACCGAATCGCTACAAGGATTGGAGGGGGTGGAAGGGGCGAGCGTCAACCTTGCCACCGAGAAGGCCACTGTGGTCTACGACCCTGAGAAGGTTAACATGGAAAAAATGGCCTCCGCCATAGACCAGGCCGGATATGGGGTCATAGTTAACCAAGTCACCATCGCCGTCGGGGGCATGACCTGCTCCTCCTGCGTACTTTCTGTGGAGGAATCTTTGCTATCATTGCCTGGCGTTCTGTCCGCCTCTGTGAACCTTGCCACCGAGAAGGTGACGGTGAGGTACGATCCACAACAGGTACGCCTCCCTCAGATCAAGCAAGCCATCAAGGACGCTGGATACGATGTGCTTGAGGCGCAGACGGTGGATGCGGAGAAGGAACTTCGGGCCGAGGAGACGGCCCGCCAGAGACGCTTGCTGGTCTTCGCTTGGACTCTCGCTTTGCCCGTATTCGTCATAATGATGCTGATGATGTTCACCACTTTGGGCGATGAGCCCTTCCTGATGGACTATGGCAATTACATCCTGTTCCTGCTGACCACACCCATCCAGTTCGTCGCCGGTTACCGATTCTACATCGGCAGTTACAAATCCTTGCGCAATGGCGTGGCCAACATGGACGTGTTGGTGGCGGTGGGCACCTCAGCGGCCTATTTCTATTCGGTGGCAGTGACGTTCTTTCCTGACGCCTTCCCCTTCACTGATGTCTACTATGACAGCGCTGCCCTGATCATCGCGATAGTGCTGTTAGGCAAGTACATCGAGGCCAGGGCCAAGTCCCGCACCTCCGAATCCATACGAAAGTTGATCGACCTGCAGGCGAAGAGCGCCACCATAGTGCGTGAAGGAAAGGAGGTGACCGTCCCTTTAGATGAGCTAGATGTCAATGATGTCATGGTTGTCCGACCGGGGGAGAAGGTCCCCACCGATGGCCAAGTGATCGAGGGCGAATCGGAGGTGGACGAGTCCCTGATCACCGGAGAGAGCCTGCCAGTGCACAAGGGAGAAGGCTCATCTGTGGTGGGAGGTTCCATCAACAGCAACGGATTGCTCAAGGTCAGGGCCACCCGGGTGGGGGCCGACACCGCGCTGGCCCAGATCATCCGTCTCGTAGAGGAAGCCCAGGTGTCCAAGGCCCCCATCCAACGCATGGCCGATCGGGTGGCCTCGGTTTTCGTCCCCATCGTCATCACCGTCGCTGTCTCTGCCTTCCTCTTCTGGTACTTATTTGGGGCCTCGCATTATGGGGTGGACCAGGTGTTCCCGTTCTCTTTGTCGGTGTTCATAGCCGTGCTGGTCATCGCCTGCCCCTGCGCCCTTGGCCTGGCCACACCGACCGCCATCATGGTAGGGACGGGGAAGGGCGCGGAACTGGGCATTTTGATCAAGAACGGGCAGGCTTTGGAGATAGCGGGTAAGGTCGGGGTCGTGGTCTTCGACAAGACCGGTACCTTGACCCAGGGCAGACTTGAGGTTACCGATATCATTGCCGTCGGGATCGCCGAAGAGGATCTGCTGCGAACCGCAGGAGCGGCCGAGAGAGGGTCGGAGCATCCCATAGCCAAGGCCATTGTAAGGAAGGCCGAGGAAAGGTCCGAACTGCCAGATGTGGGTCACTTCGAGAACGTACCTGGCAAAGGCATTTCGGCCAATATCGAGGGCAGGTCGGTACTGGTAGGGTCGAGGAGAATCATGCAAGATAACTCGGTGGACCTTGCTCCGGTCGAATCGCACATCGCTCGCTTGGAAGACCTTGGGCGGACCACACTGGTGGTTGCCCGCGAAGGGGTGACGGTCGGTGTACTTGGGGTCTCAGACGTAGTAAAGGATTCCGCCCTGGTGGCATTGAACGAGCTGAAGCGCATGGGGGTCGAGGTAGTCATGATGACCGGCGACAACCGGAGGACCGCTGATGTCATAGCCAAGCAGCTCGGCATAGACCGCGTGTTGGCAGAGGTGCTTCCCGGTCAAAAGGCGGAGCAGGTGGCCGCCCTGCAGAAGGAAGGCAAGGTGGTGGCCATGGTTGGGGACGGAGTGAACGACGCCCCTGCCCTGGCTCAGGCCGACCTCGGCATCGCGGTGGGCTCTGGCACGGATGTGGCCATAGAGACAGGAGACATCGTCCTCATAAGGAACGACCTAAGGGACGTCGTGGCCGCGATCCAGCTGAGCGCAAAGACCTCAGTGAAGATCCGGCAGAACCTGTTCTGGGCCTTCGCTTTCAACGTTATCGGAATACCGGTGGCCGCAGGTATTCTATATCCCAGCTTTCAATTGTTATTACCGCCCGCGCTGGCGGCAGGGGCGATGGCTCTGAGCTCAGTCACCGTCGTCACCAACGCCGCATTGTTGCGGACGTATGTGCCTGAGATCATCAGGGAGAGGGTGTGAAATGGCTATAGACCCGATATGCATGATGGAAGTGGACGAGAAGACCGCCAAGTGGAAATCCGAGTACAAGGGCAAGACCTATTACTTCTGCGCGCCTGGATGCAAGAAAAAGTTCGATGCGACCCCGGAGAAGTACATTAAGGCCTGAAGTGAGGAGGTCTATCCCATTCGTGCTAAGGGCGGAAATAACCATAGCATTCTTTTTAATATTCCACAGCGATTAAATCCCTTCTTGGGGGCAGCACATGCAGTCGATATTCTGGGTCCTAGACAACGGTCAACCTTATGTTGATTCGCTGAGGGAGGACCTGGTGAGCCGGGGCTTCTGCGCCGGCCTGGTGGCCGACATCGATGCCTTTCTAGATGACCAGATCAGCGGTTACGCGAGAGCGCTGATCATGCTGCACGACCCCCAATGCAATGTTATTCCAGTGCTGAACCACATAAACCAGCAGATGGTGACGACCCCGGTGGTGGTCCTTTTCCAAAATGTGGATATCGTGGGCGTCACAGAACTGGCCAACAATGGTGCCGATCTAATCTATCCTCTGGACATGGACGTGGACGATATGTTCGACCGCCTCGCCGCCGACGTGGAAAGGCTTGGGGGCGGTTACAACGGGGACCACAACGAGCCGACCGAGATGAGCTTGTTGGACAAGATGGAGAACTTGGCCGATTGGGTGTGGCGCATCGACGAGAAGGGGCAGATAACCTTCTCTAGCGAGAGCGTGCGCAAGATCCTGGGTTATACTCACACCGACCTCAAGGGCAAGGTGCTCTGGAGGCTGACGCCCACCATCGAGATGCCACGGTTCCACACCCAATTGGAGGAGGTCAAGCAGAATGCTCAGGAGCCCTCTGCGCTTCAGTTCGTGATCATATCCAAATCCGGAACCGTAGTTCACTTGGAGGGTCTGGCTATGCCTCTTTTCGATGTGGACGGCGCTTATATGGGCATGATCGCCGCCTGCAGGGACGTGACCACCCACAAGAAAGCGGTGGAGGACCTGATGATAGCGGAGGACCGCTATAGCATACTCTTCGAATCGTCTCCAGACCCGATAATCACCCTAAGCCCAGGAGGGCGCATAGAGTCCGTGAACTTGGCTGGGGTCAGTCTGCTCGGGGCCACTAAGGCCAATGAGCTGATAGGCAGAAACTTCTATTCTTTCATCGCGGAAGGTGAGAGGAACCGGGCCAACAACTACTTCCAAGAGCTGTTGCGGAACCACGAACACTTCCAATCCGAGTTCATTTTTCAGAGGGACAACGGGACCAGCCTATTAATGGAGATCAGCGCAGCGGTGCTACTGGAATCGACTGGAAAGCCGTCCTGCATAATCGCTATATTGCATGACGCATCGATGCGCAACCGCATCGCATACGAGTTCCAGACCAACAGCGTGCATCACCCCCACCTCAACCTCCACTCGCAGGACATCTTCGCTGAGATAGACCAGGATCTGAGCATCCGTTACCTGAGCTCCAACTTCGAGACCATCACCGGCATCCCGGTCCGGGAGGTGATAGGCAAGGCCCCATTCGACCTCATGGAGGAGGAGGACCGGTTGAGCCTGGTGGAGGAGATGGAACCACTGTTGAGCCGCATGCAGCCTTTCTTCTCCGTGCGCTACCGCGCCCGTCGTTCCGACGAGAAGATCCTGCATTTCGAGATGAACGGCATACCCTTCTTCGACGATGACAACAAGTTCCGTGGCTACCGGGCGCTGGTGCGGAACGTGACCGACAGGGTCGAGAAGGAGATAGCCCTCAAACTGGAGCAACAGAAGCTCGAAACAATAATGCAGAACATCTCCGAGGATATCTGGATCGCTGACCTCGACTTCCAATTCCTATATGTTAGCAACAACATGAGAAGGTCCTTGGGCCTGAACGGGGGACCGATCGATTTCGACATGATGAAACGGTGCCTCGACCAAGAGTCCATCGATAAGCTTGCGGAGGCCTACAAGACCCTTAAGAACTTGGCCAAACAACATCGGGTCAAAGAGGGTCCAGTGCTGAAGGTGGAGACCAAGGTCTTGCGTAAGGACGGCACATTCTTCTGGAGCGAACAGAAGATGATGTTGATCCGCCGTGACAGCGGCGAGTCCGTGGGCATCCTCGGCATCTCCAAGGACATTACCGAGGAGAAGCGTCTTGAGGTGGGTTTGAGAAGGAGCGAGGCGCGCAACCTCTGTTTCCTCAGATCGGCCATGGAGATCGTCCTGGTCATCCATCCATACAAAGGCACCATTCTCGAGGCCAATCCGAAGAGCTGTTCTGACCTGGGCTATAGCCGGGAGGAGATGGTAGGTAACCATCTCTCCTTGATCGTGGAAGGTTGGAACCGAGATGACCTGGCCGCCCTCAGGGACAAGGTCGTCGCCGGAGAGTTGGTCAGGATGGAGGGAAAGCATCGCCGCAAGGACCGCACCCTCATGGATGTGGAGACGTCCATGATGGCGATGCCGTGGGAGGACGATATGGCTATCGTCGCCTTCTCCCGAGATGTTAGCCATTCCAACGCTTTGGTAAGCAGGATCGCGGAGAAGAGGGAGGACTTCCTGACAGCATCAGGCCTGGCCAATCTAACGGAGGATTGTGTCACCGAGGAGGAGATGCTCGGGGAGGCCTTGAAGCTCTTGATCGAACGAAACCGTTTCGAGGCCGGAGCCGTCTTCTTTAGCAACGGCATTGGCGGTTTGAAGCTGGTGGCCCATCAGGGCATACCAAAAGAGGGCCTAAGCATCCTGAACGAGATGAACGGCCAATATCCCAATTTGATCCACTATTTGAATAGCCATGAGCCGGTCTGGGGCGAGAAGGCCATGGACCGGACCGATTGGGCCAAGACATGGGGTGTCGAGTCCTTCGTCGCATTCCCATTGACCAACGGCGCCAAACCCTATGGCATCATGGCCTTGGCCTCTACCAAGGAAGAACTGATATCATATGAAAGGCGGGAGGTGCTGCGGACCTTCTGGAAACAGATATGCGATTCGCTAGCGCTGGTCCGTCTGAAGGAATTGATAAAACATGAGGTAGCGCAGACCTCCATCGAGGCGCTGCGGGTTAAGAATTAAAAAAAAGGTTTTCCTAGTGCTTTCCGCCTTCCTTGGGATGGCTGTGCACTGCCTCTCCGCGCTCCTTCTTGGCACGCTGCTGGGCTAGGACCTCGGCCCTCTCATCGACGCTGTTGTCCTTGGGCAGGACCTTCTTTACCGTTGCCATGGCGTCCATGCCGAACTCGAACAAGGCAGGCGGGATGCGGATGTTGCCCCTCAGGCTCGTTCCGACCAGTTTCCCGGGGTTCATTATGTCCTCGGGGTCGAAGGTGGTCTTGATGGCCCGGACGTACTTGGCGCCCGGCCCACGGATCTTGTCCAAGTTCGAGGCGAAGAACGCCCCGAATCCCAACGGGCGACCGCCATAGTCGTAGGACATGTCGGCGAACTTCTTGTTGAAACCGAAGGAGGTGAGGTTGGTCAAGTCATCGAAGTCGGCGAAGTAGTAGGGCATGAACATCACGGTGTTGCGATCGGCAAGGATGCCGATGATGGCGCCGGTCATGTTCATGTCATCCATGAGCTTGTAGGTGCGCTGGGCGAAGACCTCGAAGTCCTTTAGCGGTACAACGGCTTCCCCAGGGATGTGGCCAATCCCGATCTCGCGGGCGCGGAACTCATAGCAGCGCTCGTCCCACTCGTGCTCGGCGATGCTCTGCTCCAGCCTCTTGCCCCCATGCTTGGCCATGATCTCATCTATGACCTTCTCCTCATATTCCACGATGGTCTTGTCGCCCTCCAGCATGATGTTGAGCATGGAACCGACCTCAGGGGCGTGCTTGCCGGCCTTGCGGAGCATCTCGAAGTGCTTGCCGTCGCTGAAACCGATGTGCAACGGGTCGATGCGCTTGCGGCACATCTCCATCAAGGGCTTACCCATAGCCATCAGGTTTTCGAAATCATAGGAAATGGCCTTCATTACCTCGGGGCCGGGCATGAGCTTCAGGGTGACCTTGCTGATGACGCCCAAGGTGCCTTCCGCCCCGACTATGAGCCAAGTGAGATTGTAGGCGGACTGGTTGTCCACCACCTTTTCGAATCCAGTGTTCACAAGCGTGCCGTCTGGCATGACGACCTCGAGGTTGCGCAGGTTCTGTCCGGCCGAGCCGTACTTGTAGGAGCCGACGCCGATGCCACCGGTGGAGATCCATCCGGCCAAGGTGGCGCTGGGGAAGCTAGAAGGGTAGGAGCAGAGCAACAGTCCCTTCTCCATGCATGCCTCGTAGACCTGCTTCCAGGTGCAACCAGGTTGAGCGGTGACGGTGAGGCCGACCGGGTCGATATCCAGGATCTTGTTCATGCCCCCTGTGAAATCAATGAGCACTCCACCAAAGATCGGTATGGAACCGCCGAGTCCCCAGGTGGAGGAACCGCGCGGGGTGATGGGGACGCCTTCGTCAGCGCAGATGCGTACGATCTTGACCACGTCCTCGCTGGAGTGGGGGCGCACCACGATGTCGGGGATGTTCTTAAAGGCGATCTGGGTCAAATTGGGCAAAGGGGCGAGGTCGTGGCTGTACAGCACACGCTCCATCATGCTCGTCTTGACGTTCTCTTGACCGATCGCGTCCCTCAGCCTGGCGACCAGCTGTGGGTTGGCATTCTTGTCATCATTGGCATCCATCTGAAACCCTCTAACAATGGGAACGAACGAATTGTACCGGAAACAATTCGCTCTATTTTAAATGTATTGTAATCTGGCGCATCTGGAATGTATAAAAATCAACAATATGGTCGGTCCGGGGCTTACCGGGCTTCTGGGTACTTCGGCGCTTGGTTCCGCCAAGGGTATCTGCAGATCACCTTGGTCGTAGGACCTGCGTCGCCCAATCTCCTCACTGGGCTTTTTCACCTTAATGGTGTAGGCCGCGTTGGGAATTCGCTCTTGCCTTTTATGGATTTACCATAGTGCGCAGGCGAACCGAAGCAAGGGCCTCGAATCGGGGCGGATACCTGGGGCGTCATCCTCAAATGACGCTGATATCAATCCGTTTTCCCCAGAGGGCATACGGCCCCCGGACCAATTAATTACTAGGCAGAGGCAAGTATTTCTAACCTTCGCAGACGAAATTTCGGGACGCCCTTCGTTTAAGAATTAGATCGAGCCAACATCGGCAAAGGACGATGTCGTCGAAGGATGCGTGCAATATATTTTCACTTCGAGCGTGAGAAAGGATGCTAATATAAAGGGATCAGCCGCCGGCTTTCTTTAAGGCTTCCACCTTTTGTCTCAGATCGATGATCTTGGCGTTTATCTTGGCCTCCTTCTTGTGGACCTTTTCTTTGACCTTGTCGAAGTGCTCCTTGTCAATCTCCTTCTTGCTGAGCTTGAACTGGGCCTCGTCCAGCTCCTTGCGGTAGTCCGCCTTGAGCGCGTTCAGCTCCTTAATCTTCTCCTCAAGCTTCTTGACCTTGTCCAAGATATCGACCTCTCCAGGCATTACAGTATCGTGGTAGCTGGGATATAAAATGTGGTCGGGACCCCGTTTCACTATGCTCCTTCCAGCCAGCGCATCTCGTTGATGATGTTCGGCAGCATTTCCTCCGCAATGAGATGAAGATGGGTAGCACATTCGCAATCTGACGACCCGAAGCCTTCGCAAACCATACGCGAACCTTCCATACCGGCGACCAGACGATTGATCTCGCACTCCCTATCGTCCCCCTCGATCATTATCGCCGAGACCGGTTCGGCGTGCAATAGCAAGCGGTCGATGTGCCAGTGCACTTTCTTCTCAGTGGAGAAATGTCTTCCTACCCGTGCGAAAAGGGATGATTGGGCCGAGCCAGCGTAAACGTAAGTCCCACTGGGGAAAGTGCATGTGCCTGGGGCGCCCACGTCCAATTCGACCTCTTCCCTTAGGTGGAGAAGGAGAAGATAGGAACCTTTTGGCGCCGAGGCAGTGGACATCGTCGACTCGCCCTAGGTCCTCACCTTGATGGCGAGACTGGCTACCCTTTCACCTAAAGCCCGGGCCGCCTTCATGCTCTTCTCATCGCTGCGCGCCGCCCCGATCTCCCTCACCATAGAGTGGGCGAACGCCCCCGCAGGCAGCACGAACCCTTGCAAGGTCATGAAATCCATCAGGCAGGCGGTGGTCAGCTCGTGCCCGGCCCGACCGCCCACCGCGATCACGCCCCCGACCTTACCCTCCAGTTTCCGGCCCATCTTCGATAGAAGATAGGTCCGGTCCAACAGCGCCTTTGTCTGGGAGGTCATATTTCCGAAGTAGATCGGCGTGCCGATGATAATGGCGTCAGCCTCCATCATCTTGGGATAGATGTCGGTCATGTCATCATCGATAAGACACTTGCCCGCCTGCCCGCAGGTGGGGTGGGCCACGCAACCTTTGATGTCCTTCCCGGCCAGGGAGACGAACTCGACATTGGCGCCCTTGGCCTTAGCCCCCTCCAGCGCCTCCATGATCAAGACCTCGGTGTTGCCGTCCTTTCTCGGACTTCCTGAAATTCCCAGCACTTTCATGTGAACCACTGACAAAATCAGGTCGAGACGGTTTAAAGCTTCGCTCTGAGAAAGTTCCCATTCATCGTTCAGGTTTTGGCGGTGCCGGACTGCGATTGCCGGGTCAGGTCCTCTGATTCCACCTGGCTGCGGGTCTTGATGCGGATGAGGATGCTACCGGGCATGCGGCTCGGCGATATCGTCGTCACCTCGCCCAACTTTCGTCCATATACCTCAAGGTCGGCGATGACGGCGGCATATTGCTCGAATGGCAGCTTGGCCCGCACCCCGTT
>JACXTP010000064.1 GCA_016919625.1 Methanomassiliicoccaceae archaeon | reverse complement strand
TCCAGCGCCAATCCCGATTCCCGGAAGTATACGACCCTCAATCCTAGCGCCTGCATGTCAAGTAACATCCTCGCCTGCACCTCGTCGTCCCCCTCCAAGTTCAACGAGAACATGTTATCGTTGATGGCCTGGAGGTCCTTGACCCCGTTCACGGCAGCGATCCTGCCCATGGTGCTCCCATCCAGGCGATTGGTGACCTTGACCTCGATCTTCTTCGCCCGGACCTCTTGGAGAAGGTCGCTCACCTTGCCGATGCGCAGCAACTTGCCCCGGTTGATCAAGGCGATGTCGGTGCAGACCTCCTGCACCTCGTTCAGAAGGTGGGAGCTCATGAAGATGGTATAGCCCTCATTCTTCAATCCGCGCAATACCTCGCGCACCTCGAACATCCCGAGCGGGTCCAGTCCCGACGTCGGCTCGTCCAGTATGATCACGCTTGGCTCATGCAACGCCGCTTGGGCGATGGCGACGCGCTGCTTCATGCCTTTGGAGAACTCGCCGATGCGCTTGTCCTTGTTCTCCTCCATCTTCACCAGGCGCAGCACCTCATCGATGCGTACCTTGAGATGCTCCTTGCTCATGCCCCTCAACCTGCCCAGGTACTCCAGGGTCTCCACCGGGGTGAGGAACGGATAGAACTCGGGGGTCTCCACCACCGCACCCACATCCGCCAGGGCCCTTTTCGGGTCATGGGCGGTGTCCACCCCGTTCAACAAGGTGCGACCTTTGGTCTTGCTCAGCAGGTTGGTCATTATCTTGATGGTGGTGGTCTTGCCCGCCCCATTAGGTCCCAGGAAGCCCATGAAGGCCCCCTTCTCCACCTTCAGGTCGAGCATGTCCACCGCCTTGAACCCGCCCTTGTAGGTCTTGACCAGACCTTCAATGACGATAGGCGTCTCCACGTTTATCCCCAAAAAGTCGGCAGCCCGGTCTCGCTATATAATTTTTATTTCACAGCCCGTCCTAGGTTGGTCGCCCTCAGGTCACATCGGCCAAAGTTAAGAACCGAGACGCCCATTCCCGGCCCGTGAACGACGCGTCCTTGGTGGAGGAGACGGTGGTGCGGCTCATGCGCACCGCCACCACGACCCTGCCGGTAGACGTCCTGGCCGCTCTGGAAAGGGCTTTGGCCGAGGAGACGGAGGAGATCGCCAAGGCGCAGTTGCGTACCATCCTGGAGAACATCCGTCTGGCCGAGGAAGGCCGGGTCCCCATGTGCCAGGACACCGGGGTACCGATATTCTATGTGAGCGGCCTATGGGACGAGGGGCTGGAGGCAGGTATCAGGCAGGGCGTGGCCCGGGCCACCCGCGAGGTGCCCCTCCGCCCCAACGTGGTGCATCCGCTCACCAGGCACAACACCGGCGACAATCTCGGCGACGGGATGCCCGTGGTCCACTTCTCTCCTCCCAAGGGGGATTTCATCGAGATCGTGCACATGCCCAAGGGGGCCGGTTCCGAGAACATGAGCGCCCTGCGCATGCTCAACCCCAGCGAGGGAGCGAACGGGATCAAGAGAGCGGTCTTGGAGGTCATCACCAAGGCGGGAGGCCGACCCTGTCCGCCCACCATCGTGGGCCTAGGCGTCGGCGGTACGACGGAGGAGGCGGCCTACCTGGCAAAGAGGGCGGTGCTAAGACCGGTGGGGCGAAGGAGCTTGGACCCAGAGGCGGCGCGATTGGAGGAGGACCTGGAGCTCATGTTAAACCGCAGCGGCGTAGGCCCGATGGGACTGGGGGGCAGGACCACCGTCCTCGGCGTGAGCGTGGAGCTGGCGCACTGCCACACCGCCTCGTTACCAGTAGCGATCAATCTGCAGTGCTGGGCTGCCCGGCGCTGCTCCGCCCGCATCTATCCGGACGGCAGGGTGCTGTTCAGAACGGAGGGGTTCGAATGAGGATCGAATCACCTCTGAGGGAAGAGGCGGTCAGAGAGCTTAGGGTGGGCCAGACCGTCTCACTTACCGGCGTGGTCCACACCGCCAGGGACGAGGCGCACGCTCGCATGCTCGAACTACTGCGCCAGGGCGAACCGCTGCCCTTTGACCTCAAGGGAGGGGTCATCTACCATTGCGGTCCTATCATGGAGCGGCGGGGAGATGAATGGAGGGTCATCGCCGCCGGCCCGACCACCAGCGCCCGCATGGACGGTATGCAGGCGGAGGTCATAGAACGGACCGGGGTGCGGGCCATCATTGGCAAGGGGGGCATGTCCAGACCGGTGCTGGAGGCCTTGGCCCAGCACGGTTGCGTCTATTTGGCTTACACCGGCGGAGCGGCGGTCCTGGCCGCCAAGAGCGTCAAGGAGGTCGTACGGGAGCACTGGTCCGACCTGGGCATGGCCGAGGCGGTCTGGGAGCTGCGCATGCGGGAGTTCGGACCGCTGGTGGTGGCGATGGACTGCCATGGCGGCAGCCTTTACCAAGAGGTCGAGGCAAAAGTCAACGCCGAACGAGAGAGGATGCTGCGGGTCCTCTGATCATTCCTTTGGTTCTTCCTCTGCCTCGATCTCGATCCGGGCCAAACGCTCGGGTTTGTTCCTAACCCTTATGGTCAATATCGAGCCCAGCACGACCAGGGCGACCCCCACCATCAGCGCCACGATCATGATCGAGTGAGGCAGGTCGAAGCCGAAGAGCACGGCGGTCTGGTTGGAGATGTCCCGCTCCATCGCCACGTCCAATCGGCGCTCCTCGAACGGACCAAGGGCGATATCCTCAGTATCGGTCTGATAGCCCTCGAGCTCAAAAGTCACCGAATAATCCCCCGCCGCCAGACCGATGAAGGAGTAATTGCCGTCCTCGTCCGTGGTGCTTATGGAATCGTAATCGGTGGAGCTGATGCTCACCCTCACCCCTTTCAACGGGTTGTTGTTCTGGTTGAGCACCTTACCGAAAAGTGTGGCGGGCTGCTCGGCCAGGGTGAAGTTGACCTCGGTGGGGGTGCTGCGCGTCACCACGACCGGGGCCGGGTAGTTGTTGCGTTCGAAACCGATCTTCTCCGCTGAGGCCACGTAGACGCCTGGCTGAATGCCAAGGATCTCATACTCCCCTAGCGGGGATTGGGAAACCGCGGTGTAGTTGTACAGCTCGTTGGACAGATGAACGGTCGCCCCATTGACCGGAACGCTGCCATCGGTCACGAAGCCCTTGACCAAGCCAAGCAACTCCACAAGGGTGAAGTTGAACAATGACCCGGGGGAACCTGGTACGGCCACGTTGGTGTACGGGTCCGCGCTGAAGTTCGTGAACGAGACAGATATGTTGTAGTTACCTTCCAAGGGCACGTCAAGGATGTAATGTCCCTGTGAGTCGGTGTTGGTGGTGTAGACTGTCCCGGAGCTGACGTTCTCTATCATCACCACAGCGTCATCTAGACCCTGCCTCTGCTCGTTCATGACGTAGCCCTGGAGCGTGAATGGCCCAGCCCCGTCAGCACTATCGCTGATCAATAATGCCGGTGCGAGGACCAGGCACAATGCCAGGAGCAGGACCGCAGCTCGCCTCATATCGATAGTGCATGCCCTCCTTCCGCTAAATAATTGCGGTGGCCTTTCTCAGCTCAGGCCACCACGGTGATCACGCCATGCATCTCAGGGTGCAGGGCGCAATGGTAGTAGTATTGCCCCACCTCCGTGAAGGTGAACTGGAACGTCTCGCCGTTCGTCATGGTGTCGCTTTCGAACAAGCCCACATCATCGCTGCTGACGGTGTGGGAGACTGCGTCGTTGTTGGTCCAGGTAACGGTGGCACCGACGCTGACCGTGAGGTTGAACGGCTCGAATGCCAAGCCGTCGATCCAGACCTCGTTCGGACCAGGACCGCCGTCCCCGTCCCCATCATCGTCGCCCATGAACATAAACGCCAATACCAGCACCACCGCTATCGCGATCGCCGCCACGACCAACAACGTCCACTTCCTTTCCATGGCCATCTATAGCACTACTCCTTGAGCCCCGACGCATGCCTTGGCATTGGCCCCTAACCGATCGGTCCGACCATGAGCGGCCCGTTCTCCCCGGTTGCCGAGGCGAGGAACATCACCTTGAAGGCGATGAGGACAGAGAGCACCGGTACCATGCTCGACCGCCACCGACCCAATTGCTTGGGCGTCACTACCACCCCTCCGGAGGAATGCATGTAGAGCTCCATGCGCACCTTGTTGCCCTCGAAGCGGTATTGGCGCTCGTTGATGCAGCGGGACAGCTCGTCCAGCGTGATACCGTCGGTCGAAGCCACCTCTAGAGCCATAGTGATCTGCCAAAGGCCTGCCGCCTCCTCCTCGTCCAGGAAGTCCGGGGTCCCGGAGGCCATCAATCGGTCGAGCAATGCCAACGGGACGAGCAGGGAGACGCCATTAGGGTCGGCCCCCTCCAAACCGTGCATCTCGACCCTCCGTCCGGAGGAAACGGTCATGGCCCATACCAAGCGCATCAGGTTGGGCCGGACCACTTGGATCAGGTCGTGTCCTATCTGCTGCAGTTCCAGCAATGAGGTCCCCTCCACCTTGTCCAAGGTCGAGTGGGCCTTGAGCAACGGGTCTGGGCACTCCCATAGGGCCGGCTCAGTGAAACGCCACTGCTCCTCCAGGTTCCACCGCAGGTCCGCCCACAGTTCCGGGTCCATCTCTTCCAGCATGTGGTGGAGTATGTGGGCGAAGGCCATTATCGTCCTGTCGAACCGGTCGTCCGCCTTGGTCCCGGCGGCGCGCATGCAGTTGGCATAGACCTTCTTGCCCAATGCGATCATGCGATCCAGGTCCTCGACGTCCTTCAACGCCTCGTTCCATTCCTTAATGTCCATCTGCATGCCCTTATCGCCGGCTTCGAACCATCTCATCCTAAGCGACCTCGTCATGATAGTGTCACATCCCCCCCATAAAGCTCTCCATGCCATTCGGCCATCCCGCAGTAAAATAGTAATAGCGAGCGGAGGGATAGGAATCGGTTTTAGAGGTCGCAGGAAATGATCCATCGCATAACCAAACGGGCCACCAAGGAGGAGGTGATGGGGCTCATGGACCCACTGATCGCGCAGTGGTTCGAGTCCAAGTTCGACGACCTCACCGAGCCCCAGTCCTATGCGGTGCCGGTCATCCACGAACGCAAGAACATCCTGGTGTCCTCGCCCACCGGCTCCGGGAAGACGTTAACCGCATTCCTTTCCATCATCAACGAGTTATTCAAATACGCCAAGGAGGGCAAGCTGGAGGACCGCATCTATGCGGTCTATATCTCCCCGCTCAAGGCCTTGGCCAACGACATAAACCGCAACCTCGAGGAGCCTTTGCGGGAGATGCATGAGCTGGCCACAGCAAAGGGCTATGATTGGCCCAAGGTCCGCGTGGGCGTCCGCTCCGGGGACACCTCCCAGTCGGAGCGACAGAAGCAGTTGCGCCGGCCCCCCCACATCTTCATAACCACCCCAGAATCGCTGGCGATGGTCCTTGCCGCCCCGAAGTTCCGGGAGAAGTTCGCAGACGTGGAGTATGTCATCATCGATGAGATCCACGAGGTGTGCGACTCCAAGCGCGGCGTGCACCTATCCCTTACGCTGGAGCGGTTGCAGGAGCTGTGCAAGAAAAGGTTCACCCGCATCGGGCTCTCGGCGACGCTCGCCCCCATCGAGGACATCGCATCCTACTTGGTCGGATATGAGGACGGTGTGATACGGGATGTCAACATACTCGAGGTCAAGACGAAGAGGAACCTCGACCTGAAGGTCATCTGTCCCACAGAGGACATCACCACGCTGCCCTACGAGATCGTCAACTCCAAGATGTACGACATGCTCAAGGAGATGATCGACGAACACCGTACCACGCTGGTCTTCACCAACACCCGCAGCGGCACGGAGAGCGTGGTGTACAAGCTCAAGGAGAGGGGCCTGGAGAGCGTGGAGACGCACCATGGCTCCCTGTCCAAGGAGATCCGCTTGGACGTCGAGGAGCGGTTGAAGACTGGCCAATTGCGCTGTGTCGTCTCATCGACCTCCCTGGAGCTCGGCATCGACATCGGCTCGGTGGACCTGGTGGTGCAGATCGGCTCGCCCAAGAGCGTGGCCAAAGGCCTGCAGCGCATCGGGCGCAGCGGGCACTCTCACGTGAAGACGCCGAAGGGCCGAATGGTGGTCTTCGACCTGGACGACCTGGTGGAATGCGCCGTGCTCTGCCGCGCCGCCCACGTGCGCAACATCGACCGGGTCACAATCCCGGAGAACTGCTTGGACGTTCTGGCGCAGAGCGTGGTCGGTATGTCCTTGGAGAAACGTTGGCAGGTGGACGAGGCCTTCGACGCCGTCCGGCGCTCGCACTGTTACCATCGCCTCTCCCGCGACTCCTTCCTGCAGGTGCTTCGGTACCTGGGCTCCAAGGACGCCTTCGAGGGCGTCTATTCCAAGATCTGGTTCGACGAGGAGGAGGGCTTCTTCGGCAAGAAGAAGGGCGCGCGCATGATCTACTTCCTCAACCTGGGCACAATCCCCGAGGAGGCGAACTACAAGGTCTATACCGAGAAGGGGGCCATGGTGGGCGACCTGAGCGAGAAGTTCGTGGAGAGGCTTGCCACCAAGGACGTCTTCGTGCTCGGTGGCAAATCTTACGAGTTCATCCGGGCCAAGGGCATGAAGGCCTTCGTCCGCTCCGCTTCCGGGCGCAAGCCCACCGTGCCCTCCTGGACCGGGGAGATGCTGCCCCGCTCCTTCGACCTCAGCGTGGAGGTGGGCCGATTCCGGGGGGAGATGGGGGCCCGGCTGACCGCCCCAGTGGAGGAGAACATCCATTGGCTCTCCAAGGACTTCGACATCGATGCTGGTTCGGCCCGCTCCATCCTCAGCTATTTCGTGGAGCAAAGCGGGACGGGGATGATCCCGGACGATAGGAATCTGTTGCTAGAAGGATACCTGGACGGCAACAACAACAGCAACGTCATCTTCCACTTCCCCTTCGGTCGCCGCGTGAACGATGCGTTGTCGCGGGCGTACGCCTTCCAGGTGACGGCGCGTCTGGGTTGCAACGTCTCGGTGTCGGTGGTGGACGACGCCTTCATGTTGACCATACCAAGACGGGTGGAGCTGGAGATGTTCCGCGACCTGCTTCGCTCGGACCAGCTTGACGACGTTCTGCGCCGGGCCGTCAAGGACTCGGAGCTGTTCAAGCAGCGATTCCGGCACACCGCCTCGCGCAGCTTCATGATCTTGCGCAACTACAAGGGCCGGGAGGTGTCCATCAACCGCCAGCAGGTGCGCTCTTCCTTCCTGCTCGACTTCTTGGAGGGCGTGGAGGGAGTGCCGGTCATCGAGGAGACCTACCGCGAGGTGCTGGAGGACGTCATGGACATCCAGAACGCCAAGGCCGTGCTCGCCGACATAGAGTCGGGCCAGATGGCGTTGCGCACTCTGGATTTCTCCTCCACGCCCTCGCCGTTCGCACATAACGTCATCCTTGCGGGCATCAGCGACATAGTCCTCATGGAGGACCGTAGCACCCTGTTGCGCCAGCTGCACCGCAAGGTGCTTTCCAAGGTGCTCGGCGCCGAGGCGCGCCGTTTCGAGTTCGAAGAGGAGGCGGTCTCCACCTACTTCCGCGCCAAGATCGGGGTCGTCGAAAGCAAAGAGGACGTAGTGGACATGCTGCGTCGCACCGGGCCGCTGCACCTCTTCAAAGAGAAGGGCCGCAGCGCCTACCCCTACTCCCGTGCCACCCGGGAACAGCTGGACCAGTGGTCGTTGGAGCTGCTGGAGGAAGGTCGCATATCCTCTGTCCTGATCGACGACCTGCAGTTCGTGGAGACCTCGGAACTCCCGTATTACGCGGCGGCCCTGCGGCGGGAGCGCGAGCTGGGCGAGCTGGAGACGAAGGCGTTGGCCTACCTTGACAAGGAAAGGTCCGGGGCGGAGGTGGAGGCCCACCTGGGAGTGGAGAGCGCCAAGGCCGCCCGGGCCTTGCGCAACCTGGAGGCAGTCTATCTGGTGTCGCGCACATCATATGTCGGGGGGAAGTGGCGTTACCGGGCGACGAACATCGCCAAGACGGACCAGGAAAAGGCCCGGGACCACGTGGTGACCAAGTTCCTCAACTGCTACGCCCCGGCCACCGTGGAGGAGGTCTCCTTCGCCCTGGGCCTGGAAGAGGAGGAGGCCCGCCGCACGCTGCGCGCGTTGGTGGAGGAGGAAGTGGCCGACGAGGGCCGCTTCGTGATCTCGGAGCACATGCAGTACATGCTGAAGCGGGACCGGCTCCGAATGCGTAGCAGCGGCGCCAACATCTACGATTCCCGCACCGTCGACTCCTACCGCCGCTCCAAACAGAACGGGCCCTTCGCCAGCATCGAGGAGTGCGTGCGCTTCTTCGGCCAGGTGGGGATGCCGGTGGATGTGCATAGGCGCGTGCCCTCTTTCAGTCTGGAGGATTGGACAAGACTGCGTCGTGGCGGCCGGCTGCTATTGGGCCGTTTCGCCCGAGGCAGGGTGCGATATGTGCTGGCGGCGGACGGTCCGATGTATGCCGCGGTATACCGCAACATGCCCCTGACGTTCCTGGACGAACAGGTGCTCTCCACCTTGCGGGAGATGGGGGGGTTGAGCCTACGCCAGTTGGTCGCCCACACCGGCATGGGTAAGGAGGAGGCGAAGGATTCCCTGGACCGGTTGGACCGCAATCTCTACGTCATCCGGCGCCACGAGGAGGGCGAGGACTGGTCCCGGGAGAACTTCTACATCCCCTATGATGTGAAGGTCCGCCCTGAGGACCCGCGCCGTTCCATACTGGAGCGTTTCATCCGCGCCTATGGTCCAGTGCCGTTCTACGCGGCCAAGATCTACACCGATTTCCCGCTCGCCGACATCGAGATCCTATTGGAGGACATGGACGTGGCCACCGTCCTGGTGGGGGACGCCCGCACCGAGATGATCATCATGCGCGAGGAGCTGGAGAGACTTGACGTCCATCACCCCCAGGACGAGGGCGTGGCGGTGGTCTCCCTCTATGACCCGGAGGTGCAACCCATGTGGGCGGAGATAGCGTCCCGCTTCGGCGAGGGGTGGATCTTCCCAATACTGGACAACGGCCGCCTCATAGGGGCCACAGAGAAGTGGGAGATGAGCGGCTGCGTGGAGCTGCGCTCCTTCGACCTGGACCGCCCAGAGAAGCTGGGCGAGGCGTTGGACGGGGTGGACCGGCTGATGGACTTCTACCGCGGCATCGGTTACGACGTGGTGCGCATCCGGGAAGTGATGGACAAGCCGACCGATGACCTGGAGGAGGACGTGCGGGCGACATTGGAGGCGCACGGCTACCATCGTCTACAGGGCATGTACGCCAAAGGAGGCTTCGTCCCCATCCAGTATTCTGAGGCCCAGCTCATGTCCTATTTGCTGCGACGGCAGCGCCTGGAGCCGAAGGAACGGTTCGAGGACATCCTTACCGGCATCAAGCAGACCGGCGGCTTCCGCTCGGACACCCATGCCTGGCAACGCTGTCGGGTGCACGTTCCGTTGAAACGACTCTACGACCAGGGCACCCTGGTCCGAGTGTTCGGCATTCCTGATTACGTCACCTACACCAGCATGGAGCATGCTCGGCTCTACCGCAAGGCGAAGCGGATGGACCGGGACCAAGGGACAGACACGGTGCTGCGCCTATTGGCGAAGGAAGGGCCGATCTCGAGACGCCAGCTCTATGATCGATCTCCCATGGGGGAGCGCTCCACCTATGATGCGCTGCGCAAGCTCTTCAACGCCACCCAGGTCCACTCCGACAAGGGAGGGCGCCTGCGCCTGGTCCCGGACATGGAGATCAGCGGCCCGGAGGCACGCAGGCGGGTGGTCAAGATGGCCTTCCGCAACTTCGGACGGTTCACCGCAGAGGAGCTGAGCCGCTTCCTGCGCTCCGAGATGGGGATGAGGGAGATCCGGGAGGCGCTCGCAGACCTGGAGGCCGATGGTTTCCTGGCCAAAGGCTTCCTGCTCAAGGGGAGCGATGCGTTGCACTGGGCGCTGAGGGAGGACATCGAGAACATCGGCAACATCGACTTCACCCATCAGTTCGTCCTCAGTCCGGACGACACTCTGATGTACTACCTGGCCCCCACCATACGCGCCAAGTTCGGCATCAAGATGCCCTTCCACGTGATCTTCGACGGTCCGGAGATGGTGGCGGTGGCCCGTACCAGCACCCGGGGCAAGGAGATAGCCATCTTCGAGTTCATCGGACCCCGGGAGGCCCGTCGCATCATGAACCAGCACATACGCGCCATGGGAATGACGCTGCGGGAGGACCTGCGGGAGGAAAAGGAAAGGGATTGGGAGATCCAGGAGTTCTATGAGCGCAGCTATGTGCCAGACTCCGATGATGGCGCCTGAGCGCGGAGGCGTTTGCAGCGCAGCACCTCGAGCTTGAGCGAGCGCGACGCCGAGCCGACATCGTCCTGGGAGACCACCGCCGAAACCACGGCCACGCCATCCGCCCCCGCCTCGATGGCCTGGCAAAGGTTCGTGGCATTTATACCTCCAATGGCCACCAAGGGCAATGCGGTCGCCTGTCTGATCTCCCTCAGCCGACCCAGGCCCCGCCCGACCCCGGCGTCATGCTTGGAATCGGTGTTGAAGAGCGGGCTCAACGCGATATAATCGGCACCGTCCCGCTCTGCCGCCATCGCCTCGGCCACCGTCCCCACCGAGACGCCGATGATGAACCCAGAGGGAGCCATCTCCCGCACCGACCGGAGGGGAAGGTCGTCCTGCCCCAAGTGGACCCCGTCCGCCTTGGCGGCGATGGCCACGTCCACCCGGTCGTTGACGATCAATATCGCGCCCGTCCCCGCCAGCGCCTCCTTTATCTCGACGGCGACCTCAAACAGACGTTTGGATGGCATGTGCTTGTCCCGCAGCTGCACCACGTCCGCGCCTCCCTTGGCGGCCTGGACCGCGATCTGGATATGGCTCAGGCCCTTGGAAAGGCGTTCGTCCGTCACCACGTAGAGGTCGTAGCTCATTCTCTCGCCACTTTGAACTTGGCCCGATCGCGGACATCCACAGGCGTGAGGGCCGCCGCTTCGTCGAACAAGGCGCACTTGAAGCTTCCTGGCCCAATGCCTTCGCGGGCGGCACGTTCCCCCACGATGCCGAAGGCCGCCATGGCCGCCGCCGCTCCGATGACGTGGTCCTCGCTCACGGAAACGAACGAACCCACGATGGAGGTGGCCATGCAACCCGTACCTGAAATGCGCCCCATCATCTCGTGCCCATTGTCGATGAGGAGGGTACGTTTGCCGTCAGTGACGATATCGGTGGCCCCGCTCATGACCACGCAACAGCCCCTTCGTTCAGCCAAACGCTCCGCCACTCGCCGCCTGTCCCCCGATATGCCCACCGAATCCACGCCACGTACCTGCCCGCCCGTTCCAGCCAGTACCCCGATCTCCCCGGCGTTGCCTTTGAGCACCGCCACATCCAGGCCGTCCAGCAGCGCCTGCGCGCTCTTGGTCCGGTAGGCGGTGGCCCCCACCCCCACGGGGTCCAGGACTATCGGCACATCGTTGCGGTTGGCCTCTCTCCCCGCCATCAGCATGGAATCTATCTGGGCGCGGTTCAGGGTACCGATGTTCAGGACGAGCGCCGAGGCCATGGCCACCATCTCCTCCACCTCCTCCACGGCATCAGCCATCACTGGAGCCCCGCCGAAGCACATGGTGATGTTGGCACAGTCGTTGACGGTGACGTAGTTCGTGATGTGATGCACTAATGGCCTCCGTCTCCTCAGTTCGACGAAGATCTCGAAAAAATCATGGACGTCCACGGTTCCACTCTCGCTCTATGCTCCCACTGGTCATCATAGCACGCCGCCTATTCAAATTTAGGGCAGTACCAGATGCCTAACGGTCCAGCAAGGATCTCGCAGTATCTCTCACCATCTTAACAACCCTTCAACACCGTTAAATATTGTTAACCCATTTCACCGTTCCATATGAAGATCCCGTGCGAGCTGATCGTTTGGTACGTCCTCCCCTCTATCCGCAGGGAGCTTGCCAGGGAGCTGGTGGAGAATCACAACCTAAGTCAGGCCGAGGTGGCGCGACGCTTCGGGGTCACCGATGCCGCGATCTCCCAGTATCTGAAGGCCAAGCGGGGGACGAGCAAGGAGATAGAGAACAGCGGGAAGTACGAGGAGTTCAAGAAGGAGGTGGAGCAGTCCGCCGTCCGCATCGTTAACGGTTCGGACATCGTCACGGAGACGTGCCGCATCTGCGAGGTAGTCAAGCGCAACGGCATGCTGGTCAAGGTCTATGAGATCCACACCGGGATGAAGCCCCCTCAGTGCGTGTGCCCTGAGATGGAGTGCTCCGCTCAGTCCACCATCGCGCCCCTCTGAGAATGCCTCTTATCTGCCAAGTATAAATATTCCTGAGCCACGCCAGCGTGTGGGCCGAAGAGCAGGCGGCCCGTCTCGCTCACTTTCTTGTAGCTCCCGCTGACGCTATACATCCTCTGCATCGCTCTGCCGATGCGCACGTCCACGGGGAACGCCTCCAAATGGTCCAATGCGAACAGGGCGATGCAGTCCGCCACCTTGTCGCCTATGCCGTGGAATCGTTTCAACTCCCTCACGCAATCATGATAGGGGGCCTCCCTTAGGGCATCGAAGTCCACGTCGCCCCTATGCACCGCCCGTGCCAGTTCCACGAAGCGCTCACAACGGAAGCCTAGGCCGCACCCCCTCGCCTCCTCTGGCCGCTCCAGCACCTGCTCAGCGCT
>JACXTP010000063.1 GCA_016919625.1 Methanomassiliicoccaceae archaeon | reverse complement strand
CCTGCTCAAGTACATGCCCGGCGCCGAATCTTTCAGTTTGAACGAGCCGGAGAAGCTCTCCGCCGGGCAGAGGAAGGCGCTGGACTACATCGCCCAGAACATGAAGAGGAACAAAGGCACCGGGGTGCAGAACTGCCTGGAGCAGGCGGCGTTCAAGCTCCTCGACCTCATCGTCGTCTACCCAGTGGAGGACGAGACCAAGTGGACCGACCATGGAGGGAACGTCCTTCCGGACGCCTTCCTGATCAAGCGGGGAGCGACCGCCAAGGACCTCGCCTTCAAGATCCACACCGACCTGGGCAACAACTTCATCCGGGGCATCAATGCCCGCACCAAGCGCGTGGTCGGTCACGACTACGTGCTGCAGGACGGGGACATCATATCCATCGTCAGCAAGAAGTGAGGCCATGCCTAGTTGGGACATGCGCATCGTGAGCGGGACGTACAAGACCCTACCAGAGGAGAACATCATGGTGGAGCTGTACGGCCACACCCGCGACGGGCGCTCCATCGTGGTCCGCGACCTGGTCAAGGACCTCTCCGCCCGACCTTACTGCTACATCGTCAGCGACGACCCCGAGCTCAGGACGCACCTGGAAGGCAAGCGGGAGGTGCTGAAGGTCGAACCGAGGGAGCTGTTCCACCGGGGCGAGACGCGCAAGGTGTGGCGGGTGACGGTGCGGCTGCCCCGACATGTCAAGCAGCTGCGCGAGGACTTCCGCATCAAGGGAGAGTTCCTGGCGGCGGACATCCCGTTCTACCTTCGTTACATCTACGATCGCGACCTCGGATCCTGCGTGCGCGTGCACGGCAAGGAGTCGAAAGGCAACTACCATACCAAGCTCGTGGTCGATCTGGAGCGGTGGGAGAGGATAGATGCCTTCAACCCCGACCTGCGCGTCCTCTCCTTCGACATTGAGAACAGCCTTAAGGACATCAGCGGAAAGGAGGTCCTGGTGGACGATGTCGAGGAGGAGACCGAGGCCGCCAGCGACGATTTCTTCAACAAGCGCATCCTCACCATCTGCTGCGTGCTCCAGGCCGAGGGCAGGATGGTGGCCAGCGGCTCCTTCAAGGGCGGGGAGAGGAAGATACTGGAGGACTTCAACCGGTTCATCCAGGAGCAGGACCCGGACGTCATCTCCGGCTACAACATCGAGGGTTACGACCTCCGGGTGGTGGAGAAGCGCGCCAACGAGCTGCGGGTGCCGCTGAACTGGGGACGGGACGGTTCGTTGCTGGAGGGCAGGAGGGACCAAAAGTACAACAAGCCCATCTGGAACGTCACCGGGAGGATGATCATGGACACCTGGTGGGCGGTGAAGATGGACCTGCGGCCCAAGCAGGAGACCCTGAACGCCGTCTCCATGCAGCTGCTGGGCGGGGAGACGAAGCTGGACGTCGACCCGAGGCACATCGATGAGGAGTGGGCCAAGGACGAGGGCAAGGTGTTGGAGTACTGCAAGCGAGATGCCGAGCTGGCCCTGCGCATCCTCAACAAGCTGGAGCGGGTGAGGAAGGTCATGGACCTGGCCACCGTGTCCAAGCTGCCCCTGGTAGACGTCATGAAGGGCCGTTCCTCCCTGCTCATCGACTCCATCCTGGTGCGCGAGGCGGACCGCTCCGGGGTAGGGGTGCCGATGACGCGCAACTTCCGCGACGACGAAGAGGCCATAGAGGGCGGCTATGTGCACGAGATCGAGCCCGGACTGTATCACTGGGTGTGCGTCCTGGACTTCAAGTCCATGTACCCGTCCATCATCATCGCCAAGAACATCTGCTTCACCACTTTGAGCCCGCAGGGCACCATCGTCAGTCCCAACCATGTCCGCTACCTGGACAAGACCCAGCGCGTGGGCCTGCTCCCGAACATCCTGGTCCGTCTGATGCAGGAGCGCGACGACACCAAAAAACGCATGCGCCAGGCCAAGGACGTGAACGAGCAGGCCTATTATGAGGGTCTGCAGCAGGCCATCAAGATCCTCATGAACTCCTTTTACGGGGTGTTCGCCTCCTCCTTCTACCGTTTCACGGACAAGAACATCGGTTCCTCCATCACGGCTTTCGCCCGGGAGACCACCAAGGGCATCATCCACAGCTTGGAGGGGGAGGGCCAGAAGGTCATCTATTCCGACACGGACTCGATATTCGTGCAGTCGCCCGACCGGGACCTGGAGGGGGCGAAGCGCTTCGGCTCCTCCTTGGCGGAGCGATTCTCCAAGGAAGGGGGGATGCTGGAGTTCGAGAAGATCATGGAGACGCTCTTCTCCCACGGCAAGAAGAAGCGCTACATCGGCCGCATGGTCTGGCCCAAGAACGAGATGGTCATCCGCGGCTATGAGATGCGAAGGACGGACGCCTTCGATATGCAGTCGGAGACGCTGATGGCGGTCTTCGACAAGGTGCTGGACGGGGACGTGGAGGGGGCGATGAAGGTGGCCCGCACCGCCGTGGCGGAGACGCTGCAGGGCAAGGTGGAGCCGAGGAGGCTGGTGATATCCAAGGGCTGCAAGCCCTTCAACACCTACGCCAACCCCGACTCCCAAGCGACGGTGCAGACGGCGCGCAAGCTCATGGCCATGGGCTATGAGTTCGTACCAGGCATGAAGGTCTCCTGGATAGTCACCAACTCCCGGCGCACCCCGCAGGAGGTGTTGCCCTGGATAGAGGGGAGGCCTTTTGAGGGGACCCCGGACTGGCGCTACTACGCGGAGCGGGTGGCGCAGACGGTGTCGCGAGTGACGGAGGTCTATGGGCTGGACGAGCGCAGCCTCATCGCCGGCAACACCCAGGCCAACCTCTTCGACGGAAACTTCCAGAGCGATGACCGCCCCCCGCCCCCGGTGCGTAAGGAAGTGAAGAGGACCGACAAGAAACAGACCCTGGACGATTATTTCTGAGCGCCGCCAAGGTCCCTGACCTGAGCAGATTTTATATAGAGCCTTGTTACTGCGCAGGAAACGTGACGAGACGGTCGGTCTCGTAGGAGATGTGCCCCGCAAGGGGTGAATCCCTGCCCGCCCCGCAACAAGGGCTGACGGTGATAACACATGGACCAGAAACCACAAGCTACCAAGACCTCCGACGAGGAGGTCAGGCACCCTTCCGGCAAGAGCATGTACAAGTACATCGCCGAGGCCTGGAACAAGCCTTCTAAGACCTATGTCGACGACCTTATGTTCGAGCGCATGATCCAGTGGCGCCGCGAGCCCAACTTCCTGAGGGTCGAGAGGCCCACCCGCCTGGACCGCGCCCGTACCCTCGGCTACAAGGCCAAGCAGGGCTACGTCATCGTGCGTGGTCACGTCCGCAAGGGCTCCCTGCAGAGGCGCAAGATGCGCTGGAAGGGTCGCCGTGCCAAGCGTAAGGGTATCAACCGGCTCACCATGGGCAAGAACCTGCAGTGGATCTGCGAGGAGAGGGCGGCCAAGCGCTACCCGAACCTGGAGATCCTGAACTCCTACTGGTTGGGACAGGATGGCAGGAACGTCTGGTACGAGATCATCATGGTGGACAAGCACCACCCCGTGATCAAGGCCGACCCCCGCATCAACTGGATCTGCAACAACGCCAATAAGGGCCGTGTCTACCGCGGCAAGACCTCTGCCGGTCAGAGGGCGCGCGGTCTGCTCTGGAAAGGCAAGGGCTCGGAGAACGCCCGGCCTTCCGGCGCTGCGAACAAGCACCACAACAAGTAAGGCGCAAACCTTTTTTTCTTTACCAAAATGGCCTGCGTCCGCGCAGGTCCCTTCCTTGTTTTTTCTATAAAAATCGAATAAACGACCAGCGGTTCAGGCCTTGGATATCTTGGCGAACCTATCTGCGATCTCCTCGGGGGACATGCCCACGATGGGATAGAAGACCGGGGCGTTGACCTTCACCTGCCTGATAAGCTCCATGTCCTCGATGCCATATCCCAGCACCAGCGCGGAGGCGCGGTGGAAGCGCAGTTGTTGCTCCAGGTCCCCTTTGGGCTCGGCCCTCATCTCCGGGTCCCAGCGGCGCACCGCTTGGAGGGCCTCGCTCTCACCGCCCACCAGGGCGATGACCTTGCAGCCCCGTTTCATTATGAGCCAGGCCGCGACCGCGTCCCGGTCCCGCTCCAACAGGGCCAGCACTCGACCTTGGCTGCCCATGGGCAGGCCGGCCGGCCCATCCAGGTAATCGGTGAACATGAATGCCTTGTCGTCGCGGATCTCCACCCAGATTATTCGGTCCGGATGGTGGATGTCCACCTTCACCCCCCTGCCCTCATGGGCCATCAGGACCGCCTCGCCCAGGGAGCGGGCGGCGTCCATGCTGGTATATGGGTGCGTGCCGGCGCGTCTGGCCTCGATCTTGAAGGTGGAGCCGTCCGCCAGGGCGGTGGAGGCGATGGCGGCCGCACGCTCGCGCATGGTCCTCATGTCGCTGGCGGAGGACCAGGCCGGGCTGACCGAGGCGATGCCGAAGACCCGGCGCAGCGTGGCGCAAGCTCGCTCCACCTGGCCTGTCTCCACATAGATGCGCCCTTGGTCGCAGCGCACCAACGCCTCGATGCCGTCGCGTGCCAGCAAAGTGAGCATGTTGTCCATCAGGACCCTCTCGAACCTGGTGCGCACTCCCCGGGACTTGAGGCCGACCTCGGCGTAACGCACCAGTATGACGTCCATGGGCACGGATTAAACTCCGCCCCTATTTCATGTTTCCCGCACTAGAAGCGTTAATACCCGCCCCGGCCATAATGCCCCGTTCATATGGACCCTATGACGGCGCTGGGCATTCTGGTGGTGGCCTTGGTGGCAGGGGTATTGGGCGCGCTTCTGGGCCTGGGGGGCGGCATCATAGTCATACCCGGTCTCACCCTCGCCCTGGGCTTCGGCATGCAGGAGGCCATCGGCGCCAGCCTCATGGGGGTGATCGCCTCCTCCACCGGGGCGGCGGTGCGCTACGTCAAGCAAGGCTACGTCAACGTCCGCTTGGGCATGCTGCTGGAGACGGCTACCACCACCGGGGCCATCATCGGCGCCCTGGTGGCCGTCTACCTGGACCAGGACCTGCTGGCCATCCTGTTCTCCATCGTCCTGGTCTATGGCGCCTACCACATGCTGACCCGGAGGGAGAAGGTGTACCGCCCGGAGGAGCTGGAGGCGGAATCGCAGCTCCTCGACCTCTCCTGCACCTACGTAGACCAAAAGAACGGGGAGGAGGTCTGCTACGGCGTCAAACGGTATCGCACCGGGCTGTTGGCCAGTCTGGGGGCGGGTGGTCTTTCCGGGCTGCTCGGGGTGGGCGGGGGCGTCATCAAGGTGCCGGTCATGAACGCCTGCATGTGCGTGCCCATGAAGGCGGCCACGGCCACGAGCAACTTCATGATCGGCGTCACCGCCTTGGCCGGAGCCATCATCTATGTTCGCTACGGCTATCTGGACCCGATCCTGGCGGGGCTGACCGCCATGGGAGTGCTGGGCGGCGCAGTGGTGGGCTCCAGATTGACCAATGTGGCGGATGGCGGTTCCATCCGCATTATGTTCGGGGTCCTGCTCCTCGCGGTGGCGGCCCTCATGGTCCTCAAGGGGCTGGGCATATTGGAGGTGGTGTGATGCCCTCGCAGGAGCGCATGAACCAGGTCGTCCACAAGGTCCTTTTGGTCGGGGTGGTGGTGAGCATGGCCCTCATCGGCATCGGCCTATTTTTGACCGCGACCACTCCAGACGCAGGCCAGGAATGGATCGGACTGGGCTCGCTCTGGGAAGCGTTGATGGCCTTTGAGCCCGTCGCCTTGGTGGAGCTTGGGCTCTTGGTCCTCATCGCCACCCCGCTGCTGCGCATCCTCACAGCCTTGGTGATCTTCACCACAGAACGGGACTACCGTTTCATCCTCATCGCATTGTTCGTCCTGGGCATGGTGAGCTTGGCCGTGGTGATCGATATCTAATATGAGAATTTATTAATAGCATCGACCGCCGTCCAGCGCCAGTCGGGATGGGATGACTGACAAGAAGGCGCATGAGGAAAGGTGGTACTACACCTTCCTGCCATACAACATAGCGGGCGGTTCCACCTCGAACCTCATCCCCTTGTTCATGGCGCAGGCCCTCAAGGCCAGCTTGGCCGAGGTGGGCATTATCAGCGCCATCACCTCCATAGCTTCCGTTCCGGCCAACATCCTTTGGGGCAACCTGTCGGACATGAGCAAACGCCGGAGGCCGTACATCCTGTTGGGCTTCCTGGGCATGGGCCTGGCCTTGGCGATGATGGGTCTCTCCGTCGGGCTGTTCGAATATTTCGTGGCGAACTTCCTGTTCGGTCTCCTGGCCGCCGCGGTCGCCCCAGTGGGTACGGTGCTGGTCCTGGAGACGTTCCCCAAGACGGAATGGGGTCGTCGTTTGGGCGATTTCAGCAAGGTCAGCGGCATCGGTTGGGTCATCGGACTCATCCTGGGCATAGTCTGGCTGATGATCTTCGACGGCAACGACCAGGAGATGTCCATGCGGGCGCTGTTCCTCCTTGCGGCGGGATTGTGCCTCATAGCCACCTTCCTGGCGTTGCGCTGGGTGCCCGAACCGGATAAGAAGGTCGATCGTAACGATATAGACCCGAAGGACATCGACCACATCTTCATCGCCCGCATCGAGAAGGCGCGCTATCTGCCCCAGAAGATCATGTACACCTTGGAGGTGAGCTCCAAGAACCTACACTGGGGCAACTTCTCCCCCGCCCTGCAGCGTTATTATGCGATCATGTTCCTGGCCTTCAGCGGGTTCCTCTCCTTCTATGTCGCACTGCCCATCTTCCTCAGCCAATACATTGGTCTGAGCAACCCG
The DNA here is from genome assembly GCA_016919625.1 of Methanomassiliicoccaceae archaeon. GTDB lineage: Archaea > Thermoplasmatota > Thermoplasmata > Methanomassiliicoccales > UBA472 > JACXTP01. The sequence goes on along the minus strand of JACXTP010000063.1, from coordinate 1,587 downwards.
GAGGTCTTCGTCGTGTATCTGGCAAGCGCCATCGCCTCCGCCCTCACCTACGGGTTCATGGGCAGGCAGATCGAGAAGCGGGGCGGCAAGAGGATACAGATGGCCTGCTTCGCGGCGCGGATCGTGATCTTTCCCTCCTTCTTCCTCGTGACCATGCTCAGCCTGGGGAGCACCGAGCTCTTCGTATTGCTGCTGGTCCTCCACGCCGGCGCAGGCCTGTGCTGGGCCGGTCTGAGCGTGGCCGGGCATGCCATCGTGGGCAAGCTGGCCTATAAGAACTTCCGCACTCAGTCCTTGGGCATGTACAATGCCGTGCAGGGCTCGGCGACGATCATCGGGTCATTGCTCGGCGGATTCGTTGCCGGAATGCTCGGCTATGAGGCCTTGTTCCTCCTGGCCTCGGTGTTCATCGCCTGCGCACTGGGGCTTTTAGCATTGACCAACGTGGACAAGGAACCGGAAGGGGACGGCCCGGCCGTGATCACATGATCAGAGCACGTTCCGCTATCCTCTTGCCATAGGCCTCTGCACGGGACTCCTCGCCTTCCTTCAGAGGTCCGTTCCCCCCCATGACGACGAAGTGGTCAGGTTCGATGACCTCGGCGAGGCCCCCCTTCTTAAGGGTCGCCCTCAACCTCTCCGAGGCGCCGCTGTGCACCTTCTCGTACCTTGTATCGAAGACGGCGAAACGCCTCCCTTTGCCCTCATACCTGATGGCGTTGCTCAGAAGGGTGCGGATCTTGAAGGTGGGCCCGCCCCAACGGGTGGGGCTGCCAATGACCCAAAGGTCGATGTCGTGGAAGTCGTCCTCGCAGGCCTTGTTGACCCATATGACCGTCACAAAGGACACGCCAGATTCCCTGAGCCCTTTTCCAATGGCCTCGGCGATCCTTTCCGTATTGCCATGTTTTGAGTCATATACGATTATCGCCCTCATGCCTGACCTCAGGGAGAGAACGTTACGGGATTATTTACAGAAAGGGTGGGCTCTCAGGTGTCATCATGTGACCCGCCATCCCTGTGCACCACATCAATGGCATATGGTCGTTGGAGAAAGGCCTCCCTTTTTAGTCCTTTCTACACCCTTTCGAACCTCCTTCATGATCCGACCCCGTGTCCAGAGATAAATACGGAATGTGCTCATTCCGCTGCCGCAGGAGTGATGAAGGGATGATGGAACTCAAGGTGGACGTGGAACTGCGAACGATGGGCGATGAGACCTTTGCCATCATCCGGTTCCCTCAGAGGATGAAGGTGCTCTCCTCCACGATGCGCAATGGCGGGTTCTCTGAGACGGACACCGTCCTCATGATGCAGGTCGAGCCCGGTTATGACAACCGTGATCCAGAGGGGGACATGGCCTCCAAGATCTCCCTGTTGGGTCTGGAGGATCATACGGTGGGCTTCATGACCGCCGCCGATATCCGCAAGGCGATATCGAGGGCGGAGGAACACTACCGCGGGGTCCATGCCATTGCGGTGGTCACGGCGGGAGTGGTCAACGCGGTCATGGCCGGTGAGCTTTTGCCCGACTCCACCGTGCGAAGGCTGACCAAGCCCGGCACCATCAACATCGTGGTGGCTGGG
>JACXTP010000062.1 GCA_016919625.1 Methanomassiliicoccaceae archaeon | reverse complement strand
TCAGGATATGCTTGGCGATGCAAAGTCCATGGAACTTGTCCTGTCCCTCACGGAAAAGTGAGGCCTTTAACTCTGGAACGATGCCGGTCCCATTGTCCTCGTAAATGATGCGTACCCCTTCCTGCTCAACCTCATAGGTCATCCAGATCTTATGGGCCTCGCCATCGTTCTTAATGGTGAAGTCCAATAAGTTACGGAATGCCTTCTCCAACAACGGGTCGGCCTGGACCTCGAGCTTGTTCGTAAGGTTCATAACATAGGCTCTTTCCAACGAAGAGTCGCAAACGGCGCGATGGAACGATTGATAGACGGATTGCCATACTGGCTCAGTACCGATTGCGTCATATTCCTCAGCGAACTTGGCATGGGCGATGACGGTGGCTAACAATCCCTCCATTTCCTCGAAACGCGTTCTGGATGTCTCATCCGCCGACTGAGATTCCATCTGCAACATATCTTGAAGGAGCTCGAGACGTTCTAGGTCGTCATGGCGGGTGATGACGGGTTCTCGGTCCGCGCTGGACGGAACGATGACCGGTCCGGTTTCCCTTACCGTTTGGGATTGGATGGGTATAGGAACAGCTATGATGACTGGGTCAGGGACCGATTCGGTCTGAGGGACCGTTTCGATCTCACTTGGATCGGTAACCACAGGTTCGACCACCGATGCGACCTCTACTGGTGAATGCCTCTGGACTTTGGCGATCACGAGCGTCATCCCACCTTCGTCCTCCTGGAACCTGCTCAGTTCGACGATGGCTGGAATTGACGATCCCTCATGATGCCGTATCGAGGTCTCGAACCGATGAACTTCATCTCGCTCTGATGCGGTCTTCATCTCGTTCGACCATTGTTCAGGATTGGTTTCATTGACGAAATCGCTGAATTTGCGACCTTGCAGATCAGAAGGTCGGTAGCCAGACAGCTCGAAGGAGGATGGGGTGCTATGCACCACTTCGCCATTCTGGTCGATGATCGATAACCATTCGCTGGAAGTGTCCGCCAAAGCGCGGAATCTAGCATCGCCCGAGGTCTGCGCATTCTCTGAGCTGATCTTTTTCGGGTTGGCCAGAATGGTCAAGAAATAACCTGTGATATCCCCTGATGGATCATGAAGCGGTGATGCCTGACAATAGGTGATAAAAGTGCTCTCATCCTTTCTTTTCGCGGTGAGCTCTCCCTCCCATTTTCCTACGAACTCAACGGAGGTCTTTATGACACCGACCACCTCTCCGCTTAATAGATACCCCTTTAAGTTCGCCCCCAAGGCCGCGTTCCTCTTCTTGAGGTTCCATGCCTTGGCGAAAGCTTCGTTCGCCTCTGTTATGATGAACTCCGGGTCGGTGATGACGTATGCCACCGCTGAAGCGTCGAAGGCGGCATTGCGTAGGCGCTGCGCCTCATTATGCCATCTCTTATGGACCGCATCCCGGACCATATGCTCGAGCTCAGCGAACTTGGACTTCGGGTCGCCACCCTTGCGGACATAATAATCGGCACCAGCGTTCAAAGCCTCAATGACGATGTCTTCGCTGCCGTAATCGGTGAACATTATGAAAGGGATAGGATCGTTCTTGAGACGGAGCCTCTTGAGGTACTCCAATCCTGTTCGCCATGGCAATTGGTGCTCGCAAACAATCGCATCAAAAACCTTCTCGGCAAACTTGTCGTCTGCATCCCTGACTGATAGGGCGAAATCAACTCTAAGGTCGCAGGAACGCTCCAGGTAAGTCTTGCACAGGTGCAGCAGCGACGGATCGTTGTCAATCAGGAGTATGCTTATCATGCCGAGTACCGATTGATAAATCATTACTGTGATTTGAATAAGGTTTTGGCTTGATTACCAATTAGCGGAATCAGCTCCTTTTCATGCCAGTAGGTCTTCTGTTCTAGATGCAGATTCTTATGCTGATAATTAGAAAAGTAGAAAGCACCAAGGAAGCAATCGTTCTTGCTCATCCCATTCAAATCGAATGGACTTTCATTTCCTATCATCCATATGGCCATTCAGAATGGTGTTTTAAGTTTCAATGAATTCCCTTAATTCGAGCTCCACATCTTCCCAAGTATAGGACGTCGGTTTTTGTAGAACATTGATCTTGATAATCGAACCCATGATGGAATAAGTCCCTCTGATCAATAGGCCAAGGGCAGTTCCGCCTGAAAAATAGCCCTCATTGACATCCCCTTCAAAACTAACATATTTTTTAGCAGCTGCGACTTTGATCTTAGCCAATTTTTCAGAAACTTCTCCATTTAGTTCGATCACGAATTTTTTACCCATCAAATTACCTTCTTATTACTTTGAATCGCTACTAATTAACAATTTCAATCATACAATACACAACGACCTAAATGTTTCCAAAAGGCCAAGTTTGAGATCCCAAGGGGTCTGTCCTTTCCCTGGATGACTATCTGATCAAATTAATGATCTAAAAATATCAATGAAAATCCGAAAAGGTGCGGGCGACGGGATTTGAACCCGTGTTATGAGCTTGGCAAGCTCAAGTGATAACCAGCTACACTACGCCCGCAGGTGAACCTCGGTATAAACTGAATGCATTTAAACCTTATTGGTGTCTGGCGACGGACAAGATCTAGCCAACAGCCTATTCGTGGTCTTCAAATAACCATAACACATCACCATTTCCGGGATGCCTCGTCGACGCCGGTATCGGAGGGACAGGTCGCTCACACCAGTCCTCTCCATGTTCCTCATAGGGCTCTTCACCGTCATCGGTCTCAGCCCAGGCGCCCTGGTATTCGATCTTGCTGTAGACACTGTTTCTCCCTATGTCCAATATGCTTTCCTGATCGTCCTTGTCGTGTTCATCTATTTCGTGTACGACTCCATCGTTACCCCTCTTAGACACCTCTTCGGAGCCTACCGGACCATCGGCATCCTCGGTCTGGTCTCTCTGATCCTCGCCTTCATAGGAGGCCTATTCCTTTTCGTAGAAATCACCGGAATCGTCTACCTTATCATTTCTATGGCTATCTGGAAAGTGGCCACCAGGTTCAGTTGAAAAAAATAAAAAAAGTGTCAGAACGCTGTTCGTCCGGAGATAATGGGGGGATAGGGGGGGATGGAACGGAGATATAGGGGTCCGGACATCCTTTACGTTCGACGCTACTGACTACAATACATCTAGGATATTACGGTTGCACGTCCTAGTGTCGAAAAACACGAACATTCGTGATTTTCTAGCGCCGACCTTACGGTTCTATTACGATAAGGATATCGCCCACCTGCACCGTCTCGACCATCTTGCCATGCAATGCCATCGACCTCTGTATCTCGACGATGTCTTGTCCCACCGCGACCTCCGTCCCGTTGGCGAGCACGATCATGGCGTTTCCTTCCACGATCGCCTTCCCGAAGCTCTCCGGTTCCATGGCCTTTATTCGCTCCACCAGCTCTTTGCCGTTGGCCTTGTACATCGGCCCTATCTTGGCGAGGACTGGCTTGACGGCCACGATGCGCTCCTCGAGCTGACCGGCGGTCTCTAGGCGCAGGGCCTTCGCCTTCACCGTCTCGGCTATGTCCCTCTCACAGCCTTTAAGCGTCATGGCCTTGTTCCCGATGAGCTCCACTGAGCTCATCTCGGCGTTCAGCGCCATCTTCCTGTCTGATTTCCAGGAGCGCAGGGCTGAGATCACATCCTTGACCATTTCTCCCTTCATCTCACTATCCGGGTCTGTGGCGTCTGCCTCCGGCCATTTGCTAACATGTATGCTGACAGCGCCATCCATTCCGACGAAGCCGCTCTGGTAGGCATCCTCTGTGACGTGGGGCAGCATCGGTGCCATCATCTTGATTATGCCAAGATATACCGTGAACAAGGTGTACCTGACGCCCTCGTCCTGGGGATCGCGCACCCGATGCTTAACCATCTCCACGTAATGGTCGGCGAACTCGTGCCAGGCGAAAGATTCGACCTCTTTCATCGCCCGGTCGAACTGATAGTTCTCCATGAAGGCGGTGGCGTTCTGAACGGTCCTCGAGAAACGACTGAGGATCCATCGGTCCGGCACATGGAGTCCGACCTCGGTCGGTCTTGTTTTTACCACTGATTCCACAAACTTACCCAGGTTCCACATCTTGGTGCATAGCTTCTTGCCATGGACCACATCCTTTTCCCTGAAGGCATTGTCCTCGCCCAAGGCGCATGTGCAGGCATAGTAGCGCACTGCGTC
>JACXTP010000061.1 GCA_016919625.1 Methanomassiliicoccaceae archaeon | reverse complement strand
TGAAGACGAAAGGCATAAGCGCCATAGTGATCACCGCCACACCGATGACATCGGAGTAGAACGCCTCGTCAACAGCGCCTGCATCCAGGCCGGTCTTGGCAATTACGAAGGAGAACTCCCCCATCGCCACCATAGCGAACCCAGTGGTCACCGAGGTCTTGATGTCCCGGTTGGATGCATAGGAGGCGATGGTCACAGCGAATATCTTGCCGAAGATGAACACCGCCACCAGTATCACCACCACCAACCACGTGTCGGCCAGCAGGGTGGGGTTGATGAGCAGTCCAATGGACACGAAGAAGATGGCCATGAAGACGTCCTTGAGAGGCTCCACCCGCTTGGCGATGCGCTCGCCATCACGGTACTCAGAAATGATGATTCCCATGAGGAAGGCCCCGATAGCGACGGAGAGGCCGATCTCAAAGGCGAAGATGGATATGCCGAAGGTGAATCCCAGCGCAACAAGCAGCAGCACCTCGTCGTTGCAGGTCCGCCCGATATAGTTCAGGCATCGGGGCACCACCGCCAGTCCTAGCAAAAGGGCGACCACCAGGAAGATGGCGATGCTGACTATCTGAGCGAACAGGTCCGTGGAGACGATGGAGTCACTAGTGCTCATTGAACCGAGGACGGTCAGGATCACGACCGCTGCGACGTCCTCGACGATGAGCAGTCCCACCACGGACTCCCCCACCTGGCTGTCCAGCTTCCCCGTTTCGACCAGCACGCGCACGATAACGGCGGTGGAGCTGATGGCCACGACGCCGCCCAGGTAGATCGACTGCATGTACGACCAACCCATGAGCTGGCCCACCTCAAAGCCGATGACCAGCATCACTAAAACCTCGATGGTGCCGGCCAGTATGGCGAAGGAGCCGATGCGGCGCAGTCGCTTCAGGTTGAACTCCAACCCGATGGAGAACATCAGCAGGATGATCCCGAGGTTGGCCAGAAAGTTGACCTCCTCGATGTAATCGGAGATGGTGTCTATGCCCAGGACATAAGGCCCGAGCAGCATGCCCACTAGGAGGTAACCGATCACTAAGGGCATGCGAAGCTTGGTGAACAAGACCGCCACTATTGCCGCACCCATAAGTATGAGGGCGATATCGAGCAATAGCGCGCTCTCGGTGCTTACAGCCATCAGAAGAATCGAGAGTCCGCCTTTTTACTTATTGGTTTCGAAACATTTCCAGATGTCTTTTCGACCTCGGAGACGTAATCCTCGAATAGGTGCACCTTGGCGGGAATGGCGAACGGGGTGAAGGGAGAGGCGATCAGCACTTCCCCGGGCATCAGCATCTGGATCTCGTTGTCGAGCATGCTGATGTCTTGTTTCGCCGAATTTCGCAGGATGTCCCGGTCACGTTTATCCGCTAAACCCATGATGAACAGGGTGTTGAACTGGCTGAGTATCTCCTCGTTGATGAGCTTGGGCTGTTGGGAGATGGCACAGAGGCCGATGCGGAACTTACGGCCCTCCCGAGCCAGTTGGCTGAAGACCGTACCCTTGGCCTGAGACAGCACGCGCTGCGCCTCCTCCATGGCGATAAGCAAAGGCGGCAGCTTCTCGAACTTCTCCTTTTCCGAGTATAAGGCCTTGTGATGCTCGAAGATGGCCCTTGTCAGCACAGTGGATATGAGCAGCTCCTCGGCCTCGAACATGTTGCTGGTGTCCACCAGTACCACCTTACCCGCGTGCAGGGCGGAGATCACCCCTTTGGTTATGGACAGCTTAGGGTCGGACGTTATCAGGTCGAACTGGAATATCGTGTCCAGGCGACGCTTGATCACATTTACCGACCCCTCATGGAACCGATCCTGAAGGTCCTTGACCACGGTCTTGACGTCGCGGTGCAACAGCTCGTTCAGCCAGTTCTCCCCATATCGGTATTGCGCGGTTTGAAGGCACTCCAGCTGCGCCCCAGTGAACTCATACAAATTGGCCAGGTCGGGGATCTCGATCTCGAATGAAGAAACATGGATGGAGTTGTAGGAGCCTTCCAGCCTTCGGGAGCTATAGACGCACAGAGCCTCGGTGGCCATAGGGGAATGGCGCAACCCTTTCTTGTTAGCCTCCCCGCCATCATAGTATTCACCATGGGGGTCGAACAGCAAGAAGCCATAGCGGCGCGAACGCATGCATGACAGCGCCAATCCCTTCATCAGATTGCTCTTCCCCATACCTGTGGTGGCGAACACCCCGACGTGATAGGGCATGAAAGCGCCCGAGATCCCCACGGGGAAATCGACTATGCGATCGCCGGAACGCAGCTTACCTATCTCCACATCGCCCATGAGGGATCGGAGGAATCCATAGTCCTCCGGGCCAGCCCGGCGTATTGACGAGAAATGCTGTGGGATGGACTTAGCCTTCTTGAAGCTCCCGTCCTCGATATAGCCCAGTGGGAAGCATACGCCAACACGGTACAATCGATCGCGCATGCTGTTCGGGTCGAAATCCTCGGCCAAGCGGTCCCTCTGAACCGCAGTCCCTGCCTCCCGCTCCGTCCAACCGTCCTCGTCGGAGTCGGCCCCGTACTCGACGTCCAATATCCGCACCAGGTACTTCCTCGGCCCCTTTCCGTCCTCTATGACCAACAACTCCCCAACCTGTATGTCCTGGTCGAAGGCCGTTCGAAAGCGGATCTCCATTACCGAGTCCCCGTATACCCGACCGATCCTTGTCTGCTCCATCTCTTTCGCCCCTTGGAATGAATCGTGCATCATAACCCTTTCCACATAAGGACCGAAAGTAGGGACCCTCTTCAATACGAATGGCGATGGACGAGTATGGCTTGAACAGTGGTCTCAATTTTCAGTTTATATAATATTTGGATAAGATAATAAATTATCACCGCCATATACCCCCTTATGCGCGGCAGCGAGCCTACTTTCCTAAAAGCGGAGGCAGAGGAGAGGCCTCGCTGCGTACTGGTCGGCGTGGGCGGAGCGGGGTGCAACGCCATATCCGTCACGGACATCGACCGGTTCGGGGTGGTGCTAGAGGACCAGCGTCCCCATGCCGCGGGAGTGGATGTGCTTAGACTCCGGGAATCAGAACTAGCAATGTTCCGTACCACTGCGCCGCATCTACTGACCCACGATATCCCAGTTATGCGCCGATTGCTGGATCGATTGCAGGACCGGGAATTGGTCTTCATCTTCAGCGGCATGGGCGGTGAGACCGGGACCCATGCGGCACCGATCGTGGCCAGCGCCGCCCGGAGGCATGCTCGCTTAGTGGTCTCGACGGTCTGCACGCCATTCGTTGTGGAGGGACGGGACAGACAACGCAACGCCGATGAGGGCCTGCGCCGCCTCAATGCCATGAGCCACCTCACCGTGGTCCTTTCCAACGATGGTCTGGCCAAGGTCGCGCCATATATGCAGTTCCAGAAAGCCTTCAACGTCATGAACCAGATAATGGGTTTCGTACCGCTCGAGCTATCCAAGTTGTTGACCTTGGACGTTCTCAAGCAGGTCAAGGACCATTTCAACGGTTGCAGAGAGGTGCGACTCGGTGTCGGTTATGGCCACGGCGTCTGCGCCGACAGTCTAGCCATCAGTGACGCCTTCTCATCCCCCTGGTTCGATATGCCCTGGGACAATGTGCGTTCGGCACTGGCCTTGTTCGCTATGAGCGAACCGGACGAAAGGACCCTGGTCGGCATGGCGCACGAGGTGCAATCAAGGGCACCTTTCTCCAAAGTGCTCTACACAGCACGCCAAGACAAAGAGATGGGTCAGACCGTTCAAGCTATGGTGCTGCTCGGTTTCTGATCAGTCCTCTTTGGCGATCTCCGGCGGGGCGCCAGCGAACCTGACCAAGGCCATCGCCTCCATGAAGTGTAGTTTTCCCGGCACGACCAGGGTATGCAGCGGTCCGCCTAGGTCCAATTGCGCCATCCTTTCGGGATAGTTGGCAGCGACCCTCTCGTCCTTGGCCCCCACCCTCGCGGCGGCACATATGATGCTGTCCTTTTTGATCAATCCAGACCCTATCCTCTGTTCCGCGTCCAATAGCCATCTCACGCCTTGCTGGGAGGTCATGTACCGTCCCTCCTCCTCCTTGATATCGAGCAGCACCAGGGTGTGCAAACCCCTTTCATTGTTCTCCATTATCCTCTCATACGGGCTTGATGGTATGAAGCCAGGTTCGGGGAACGGCAACGTGACGGTCCGGCCGAACTTGTATGGTTGCAGGCCTAGGGCGGACGGAGCGGCCGAGAATATCGAGGTGCCATGTACCAATCGGGTGGAGATGCCCTCCTCTTCCGCTCGGATGCGAATATCCACATGGGTGGTGGCGGCCATGGTGTCCCCCGCGGTGACGAAGGCCACCTTGCGGTCCCGGGCCGCTTCTATCATGGAGTCGCCCTCCTCCACATCCACCCTCCTCAAGGCCACTATAGGTCGACCTACCAACGCCTCAAGGTCCATGAGCGAGGACTCGATGAGCTTCGAGGTGTAGAATTCTGCATAGATCCTCTGGCAAGACCTCAGCTCGTTCAAAGCCTTCAGGCTCATATCGTCCGCTGACCCCAGCCCTAAACCCACAAATATCAATTCACCCATGGACAGCACCGTGCGCTCTTTGGCCGTTAAGGCTCCCAAGGGGGTAGGGGAGTCGACCCGTAAAAAGCTGCTTGACATGGGGGTCCTGGACGTCTCATTGCGCATCGCCCGTACTGATGAACACATAATCATCCCCGTCACAATGGAGGTCGAGGGGATGGAAGAGTTCGAAGTGGTCGAGGTGGACCTAGAGGAACGCGGTCTGGCAGAGACAGACTACAAGAAGGTGGTGCGGCTTCCCGAGAACCTGGTCCCTCTGCTTCCCACATCTTTCGACATCATCGGGGATGTAGGCATAGTGCGATTACCGGACGAACTGATACCATATGCCCGGGAGGTGGGCCGGGCCATGCGCCAGGTCTTCCCCCGATTGCGCGTTGTCGCCTTGGACCGAGGCGTTAGGGGTGAGTTCCGCGTCAGGGAGCTCGAGGTGGTGGCAGGGGATGGGGGATTGGAGACTGAGCACCTGGAATACGGTGTTCGACTGCGAGTGGACCCAGGCAAGGTCTACTTCAACCCTCGCCTGGCCAACGAGAGGATGAGGGTGGCATCGCTCGTGAGGTCCGGTGAGACGGTGTTCGATATGTTCACCGGTGTCGGCCCCTTCGCCATCATGATCGCAAAGCACTCCCAGGCGATGGTGGTGTTCGCCATGGACATCAATCCCGATGCCATACATTACCTTGGAGATAACATAGTCCTGAACCACACAGAGAACGTGGTGCCGCTGGAAGGCGATTCTAGGCACATAATTTTCGACATACCTTGCGCCGACCGGATCGTGATGAACCTACCTCACTCAGCCCTAGAGTTCTTCGCCGACGCTCTGACCCGTCTTAATTTCGGAGGTACGATCCACCTCTACCACATCTGCGACCGTTCCGAGATCGGCCCGGTGCTCGATGGTTTGGTGTCACAGGCTTGGGGCATGGGCGTCAAGGTGGCGGTGGAGAGAAGTGAGGAACTGAAGACCTACTCGCCTAGCTCCAGCGTCTTCTCCATCGACCTACGACTTCTTGATTGGTGCCAGGGTGACGCCTGACTGGTTCTGGTAGTTGCCGCTCCGCTTCTCGTAGGTCTGGGCCACCGGGGAGTGCATCCTCTCGAAGACGATCTGCACGAAACGGGAACCGATGGGAAGCTCAAGGTCCTTTGCTGAGGCGTTGAAGACGGTAAAGGTCAGCGTCCCTCTGAAGCCCGCGTCTACCTTGCCCAGGCCGACCATCACGCCTTTGCGTATCCAACTGGTGCGTGCCCAAAGTTGCGCGGCGACATCATTGGGCAGCTCCACCCTCTCCACGGTGCTCACGTAGAACATGCTCCTTGCCGGCACGAGGACGGTACCCTCTTTCTCCGAGACCTCGTTACCTTCCATCCTCACCTCGGCCACCCGAAGGTCGTAACCATTGGGGGTGAGACCTTCCGGCGCGAACCCGACGATGCGCAAGGAACCGCTCTGCATCATGCTCTGTATCTCGTGGTCCGAGAAGAGGCACATGCTCCAGCATCAAGGTCCGAGGAAATATGATACTTTGCATTGATCATTGCCTCGAAAAACCTTGAAAAGGATTATTAGCTCCGAATGAGAAACATATCGTACGATGCCAGGCCCCCATCCCGCTATGGACCGGAACCTATCCTTGGAGAAGATAGATATCCACGACCATGTGGCCTGCTTCTATCGCGACGAAGGTGAAAGGGCCAGAGGGATAGCGAGGCTGGCGCGCATCGGCATGGAGCGCAATGAGCGGTGCTATTGCATTCTCGGTGAGTGCCATGAGGGTGATGTCAGGCAAGCCCTTAGGGAATTAGGTATGAAGGAGAATGAGGTCAGGTATTCCCCCGCCCTGCACTTCCTCAAGGCGGAGGAACTGTTCCTTGGAGGCGACGAGTTCTCCGAGGACCGATGCCTTGACCGGCTCATCGAGATGGTTCGTTCATCCGAATCGGAAGGGTACGGTGGGACCAGGTTCATCCTCGAGGCCGATCCCATAGTCAAGCGCATCGGCCATGACCGCTTTGGCCGCTTCGAATCGGTATGGAACGAATCGGTGGACACGGAGCGGGTGGCTTGCATCTGTCTATATGATGGTGAGAACGACTCCCATTCAGAGGTCCTTGCCGCGGTCAGCACCCATCCCAGCCTGGTCATCCGTGGTTTCCTATGTAGAAACTATTTTTACACCCCCCCTGAGGAGTTCGCTCAGACCGGAGGTTGCCTCCCCGAGGCCAAGCAGCTGCTCGAGAAGATGTTGGACATCCAGATCTGCCAGATCAGTCTCGCCGATGAGGACTCGGGAGAGACCAACGCCGTCCTGGAGGGGGAGGTGGCCAGACGGGAGAGGGCGGAGAGAGATTTGAACGAGACGTTCACGCACCACTCCGAGGTGTTGGACGGGCTGGGGGACGGCATTTGTCTAATTGATTTGGATCATAGGGTCCTTGCGACCAATCATGCATTCGAACGATTCAGGGAGGATTGCGGTTGTAAGGGTGCGGCCAAAGGACAAATTCTGGCCCAGATATGGCCGTTACGTGTCGATGATGTCACATCTTCCTGCGATCGGGCGGTCTGGACCGGAGGACCGCAGAGGTTGCGCCTGGTGCACTTATCGGATGAGATGGTGATATGGTACGACCTAAAAATCGTTCCAATCGTTCACTTGGGAAGGCCGGACCGGATACTTTTGGTGCTGCACGACTCCACCGACCTCCATCAGGCCAGGTTGGCCTTGGCCGAGATCAGGCGCGGACTGGAGCTCGCCCCAAGGATCGAAAAAGGTTCCTCCCTCAGATGGGCGAAGCTCTTAGCTACTTTAGAGCACAGCCCGCTCTCCCTCTTCGTTCAAGACCATGACGGAAGTGTGCTTTACGCCAACCCAGCATGCAGCTTGATGGTTGGCTACAGCCCCGAGGAGATGGTTGGAAAGTCCTCCTCACAGCTGATAGTACCCGATCCCAAGGACTTCGTGAACCTAGAGCGCCGGACCCTGCTCGAAGGGGAGGAGGTAAGCCTGTGGGCCGATGCATGTCACAAGGACGGCAGCTTTCTTCCATGCAACATTCGCATGGTGAGTCTGGACTCAGGCAGTGGGCACCTTCTCGCCCTCCTTTCAAAAAGGGATAACCGTGGGAACGGCCAGATGACAGAAATTGCCTGATGGACCATCCATCCAATGCATCCCACTTTCATCCAACAAAAGCATTTATAGGAATTAACTGTTCAGTATCGATTGGATGATACATCCAACTGATATTTCATCTAATTAAAACGGGAGAAGGATCTGATGGCAAACAAAACAACCGTTGTATTGGTCATCGTCGTGGTGGCCATCCTAGTAGGCGCTGGGCTGTTGGTGGCCCTGGACGTTTTCGATAACAATGATAGCGTTGAGGCGAACGTTACCGACGCCATGGATAGACAGGTGCAAGTCACCGAGGTACCACAGAAGGTGGTCTCGACGTCTCCTAGTACGACCGAACTGATTTATGCTTTGGGTATGGGCGACCGCCTGGTGGGGGTGTCTGACTATTGCGACTATCCGGCGGAGGTGCTGGAGGCTAAGACAAATGATAGCATAGCCACGATCGGAGGTTATTGGACCCCCGATGCAGAGAAGATAGCAGCGCTTGAGCCGGACGTCGTCTTCATCGGATCTGATGTACAGGTGCAGAAGGACCTCATCCCGTTATTGGAGGATTTCAACATAACTGTCATCGCTCTATACGAGGGAAAGAATGTCACCGAGGTCTATTGGAACATTGACCTGGTGGGCCAGGTCCTCTTCTGTGAAAATGCTGCTTCCGAACTTAGGACCCGAATGACCGAGATAATTACCAACATCGGGAACACCATTGGGAGTCAAGCGCAGAAGCCCCGGGTGATGGTCGCGGTCTGGCTCGACCCGATCTATGTGGCTGGGAATGGCACCTTCGTCCATGACATCATCGAATTCGCTGGAGGTATCAACGCCTTCGAGGACATGACCGGCTTCCCTGACGTCAGCAAGGAAGCCGTGTTGCTTGCGAACCCTGATGTGATCATTGTCGCTGCAACGATGATGGTCTCCGACGCGAAATCCCCCGAGGACGTCCGGAGCGACATCATGGACGATGTGATCTTCCAAGAGACCAATGCCGTCCATGACGATAAGGTGTATGTAGCCATGGGACAGGCCGAGAACGCCTTCTTAAGGCCTGGTGTGAGGATAGTGGACGGGCTGCAACTCCTGACCATGATATTGTACCCAGGCAACTTCACTGGTGATCCGATGCCTCTGATCATACCATCTAATTACGAATCTCTTATCCCCGACCCCGTTCATACCGAAACAGCTACATCGATGGAGACGGTTCAGGTGAGAGCCTAGGGCGGCAGGTGGACGATTGGAAGACTCATTGGTCAAACGGACCCGCCGACGACTAAGCCTGATCATCGTCTTAGGCCTTCTCCTGCTGATAGGCCTGTTCGTGGTCTCGTTGTCGGTGGGCAGCTACCCGATGACGCCGACAGAGGCATTACAGGCCTTCTGGAACGCCGTCAATCTTCGGGGGGACACCAGCCAGATGACCTTAGATGAGAAGGTCGTCTGGATCGTCCGGTTCCCCCGGTTCCTGGCGGCGATGGGCGTTGGCATTGGTCTTGCTGTGGCCGGGGTGGTGATGCAAGCGGTCATACGCAACCCCTTGGTGGACCCATACATCACCGGTGTCTCCTCAGGGGCGGCGCTCGGTGCCGCATGTGCCGTCCTCCTAGGGGTGGCCATCGGTACGGCAGGCGTCTATTCATTGCCGATCATGGCCTTCATCGGAGCGATCCTGGCATTCACAATAACCCTTGGTCTCGCTGAGTCTGCGGGAGGAAAACCGGTGGCATTCGTGCTGGCTGGAGTGATCGTGGGGATATTCCTATCCTCCATAACCAACCTTCTTATGATAACCAGCCCAAGCCAGGGTGTCCAAGGAGTTCTCCATTGGCTCTTCGGGAGCCTCGCCAACACCACGCTCCAGGAGGATGCGATAATCCTGTTCGTGGTGGGTTTGCTCACAATAATCGTCCTGATCTATGCCCGGGAGTTGAACGTCATCCTCCTGGGGGACGACCAGGCAAACCAGTTAGGGGTCAATGTCCGTTTCTTGAAAAGGGGGATGCTCATCCTCACCTCGCTCCTCACTGGAGTGTGCGTGGCGTTCACGGGTGTCATCGGCTTCGTCGGTCTCATCGTTCCGCACATGACCAGGATGGTGGTGGGCGGGGACCACAGGCTACTCCTGCCCGCATCCATCGTGGTTGGCGCGAACTTCCTTGTGGCTTGCGACATAATCGGTCGATTGATCGGAGGGGCGGAGGAGTTCCCCGTTGGGATCATCACCTCGCTCATCGGAGCCCCGTTCTTCGCTTACCTATTGATACGGAAAGGGAGGGATTATGTCTCCTGAGGCTCCAGTAACGATCAAGGTCGAGGGCGTCTCGTTCAGTTACAGAGATAAGGAGACGTTATCAGACATCAACTTCGAGGCCAAGGCAGGCGAGTTCATCGGCCTCATCGGTCCGAACGGTTCGGGCAAGACCACATTGATGCGCTGCATCAACGGCCTGCTCCGCCCCAGCAAGGGGACGATCTACATGGATGGGAGGTCAACCTCCGGCATGAAGATCAAGGACATCGCCATGATATGCGCCAACGTCCCGGCCGACTGCAGTGATGATTTCAGCCTCACCGTGCAAGAGCTGGTCTTCCTCGGTCGTTACCCTCACGTCAACAGCATGTGGTGGGAGAGCCGCCAGGACGAGACGGTCGTCGCCGAGGCGATCAAGAAGTTCCGGTTGGAAGGTCTGATCAACCGCCGGCTCAACGAGTTGAGCAGCGGTGAGAAGGCAAGGGCGTTGCTCGCCAAAGCGGTAGTGCAACAACCGAAGATACTTTTGGCAGATGAGCCGTCCGCCCATTTAGACCTTCGCTACCAGCTGGAAGTGATGGAGACCCTCTGGGAGCTATCTAGACAAGGAGTGACAGTTCTCACCGCCTCCCACGACATGAACTTGACCTCCAAGTTCTGTGACCGGGTGGTCATGCTCAACGGGGGAAGGACCGTGGCCACAGGCAGGCCGGTGGACGTCATCACCGCCGAACGCATCCGGGAGGTCTATGGCGTCGAGGTCTCGGTGTTCCGGGACGGGGACGAGGTCTTTTCCGTTCCGCGTAGGTCCATTAGGTGATTTCATGGACATCGAAAAAATGGTCAGGAAGGAGATGCGAGGCCTGGTGCGCCCTGTGCATGGGGGGCTGGGCTGGCAGCATCCGGGAGTGGAGGACTTCAGTTCCAACCTCAATCCTTACGGTCCTCCAGATGGCTTGATGGAGAGCTTTGCGGAGGCGTTGCCCCACCTGGTCCATTACCCTGATGACCGGTCCACCGTTTTCAGGGAGGCCATATGCTCCCGTTTCCATGTTGAGGATGATTATGTCACCATCGGCGCTGGTAGCGCGGAGATCATCCGTCTTTTCCCAGACGTCTTTCTTTCGCCAGGTGACCGGGTGGTTATGCCCTCGCCTACCTTCTCCGAGTACTCGTTCGCCTGCCAGGTTCGGGGGGCCAGAATCGATGCCGTTCCGTTGCCGGACGACCTACGGGTCGATATCGATGAGATGATGAGGCGTAGTGTAGGGGCGAAGTTGGTCTACCTCTGCAACCCCAACAACCCCACCGGCGGCATCGTCCCGCGCAAAAGGGTCCTGGAGCTGGTGGAGGAGTGCGACAGGCAAGGGACGCTGGTCTTCCTCGACGAGACCTTGCTTGAACTAGTGGAAGGCTCCAAGGAGATCACCTGCCTGGCGGAGGCGTCTTCCCACGACAATCTGTTCATCATCCGTTCTCTCACCAAATGCTTCGCCATACCTGGCCTCCGCATTGGGTATGCGGTGGGAAGCCAAAGCATCATAGAACACATGGAGAGGGCCCGGCTCTCCTGGAACCTGGGCAGATTGGAGCAACTGGTCGGTGCCAAGCTCCTCAACGACCATTATGGTCACATCTCCAAAGCGGCTCGTGTCATGGCGGCAGAGAAGGTGCGGGTGGCCCAGGCGGTCTCCGCCACCGGGCTGGTCCAAGCTGGCGTTCCGGACGCTTTCTTCTTCTTCGAGAGGTCGAAATGGTCCGGAAAGACCACCCAGGAACGCATATTGAGGCACAAGGTGCTGGTGCGGGACTGCGCCTCCTTCGGTCCCCGTTTCCATGACTTCATCCGTTTCGCCGTCAAGACGCCGGAGAGGAACGACCGGCTCATCGCTGCCTTCCGAGCGGAGGCGGAACGATGATGGAGCTCTACTATCTGGCCGCCCTCATCGCCGTGCTCGGACTGCTCCTCGATCTGCTGCTGGGCGAACCTCCGAACGCTTTGCACCCAGTGGTATGGATCGGCAAGACCATCGGATTCCTGGACAAGAGGACCAAGCGCACCACGCCCCGCGCCGATCGCGCCAAGGGCATATTCGTGGCCTTGGTCCCCCTGCTCCTCTTCCCTTTCGCGTTCACCTTACTATTGGCCCTGACCCATGACCTGCTCGGTTCGCTGGTATGGGCGGTGGCCTGTGCCATTGTGATGAAGACCATGTTCGCCATCACCGCCATGGAGCGCCACGTCCGCCCGATAATGAAGGCGTTGGAGGCGAACGACCTGGAGGCGGCGAGGAAGGGCGCCTCCCGGATCGTGTCCCGCGACGTGAACCAGCTGGACAGAGAGCATATAATATCTTGCGCGGCTGAATCGGCGGCGGAGAACACCGTGGACTCGGTCTTCTCTCCCCTGTTCTATTTCGGGCTGGGCGGCATACCGCTCATGGTCTTCTATCGGGTCTCCAACACCTTGGACGCCATGGTCGGCTACATGAGCGAGAGGCATCTCTATATCGGCTGGTTCTCCGCCAAGCTCGATGACGTGATGAACTGGGTATGCGCCCGACTTTGTGTTCCGTTCATACTCATGGCCATGATGCTGCTCCGTTTGGACTGGCAGAATGCTTGGGCCATGGGCAAGAAGTACAAGAAAGCCACGGCCAGCCCGAACAAGGGTTGGTCCATGTCCGCCTTCGCTGGGGGCTTGGGGATATGCTTCGAAAAGCCCGGCGTCTACCGTCTGGGGGACGGGCCTCTGCCCACCGATCCCAAGGTCATCGGCCGGACCGTTGCAGTAATGAAGGTATCCGCACTGCTTTTCTTCCTGATGGTCGTTCTACCATCGTTCATGTTCATCGGTATCGAGGTCCAGGTCTATCTGGAACAGTTGCTGACGGGGTGGCTCTAGGAGGGAAGGAATGGACGCGAAGGACATCAAGATCGGGTTTCACAAGGTCGATGACTACAAGGTGATGGTGGTCCAGCTGCCGCAGCGCATGCGGGTGCTGAGCACTACCATCCTGAACGGCGCTTTCACCGAGACCGACACCATCGTCATGGTCCAAGTGCCCATAAGCTACCTGGGCGCGGAGCCAGAGGAGGAGGTCAGGTCCATCGTGAAAAGACTGGGCCTAGGCCTTGCCACAGTGGGTTTCATGACCGCCGCGGACATGGAGAAGGTAATCTCCGTCAAGGAAGAGAGTTACAACGGCATGGAGGCCATCGCTATCGCCACCGCCGGGGTGAAGAACGCGGTCTATGCCGGAGAGCTAATACCAGAGAGGGTGAAGGCGTTGTTGGGCAAGGCCCATACCATCAACACCATCGTGGTGCTCGGGGTTCCATTGCATGACACCGGTCTGGCCAATGCCATAATCACTGCCACCGAGGCCAAGTCGGCCGCCCTGATGGACTGCAAGGTCCGGGGGACCGGGACCACCAGCGATGCCATCGCGGTCCTCTGTCCCATAGGCAAGGGAGAGAAGTATGCGGGTACCGCCACGGACATCGGTATATGCCTGGCCCGGGCGGTGCGGGGGGCGGTGGCGGAATCGGTGCTGAAATGGTATGCCAGGGAAGGACCCATGGACTACCTGCAGCTGCTGGACGAGGTAGGCGTCACCGTAGGGAACATGTGGGAGGCGGCCTCTGCGTTGATCATCCCCAATGAGAGCTGGAGCGAGGACTTCCTCCAAGAGCGGTTCGTGGCCAAGTTGCAATCCCTGCGCCAGGACGTCAACGTGACCTCGCTCATCTACGCCGCCATACTGATCGATGACGCCGGCAACCGCAACGAGATCTTCGGTCTGGACCAGGACCGTTTCAAGGAGGACCCAGTGCACCTTTTGGCGGACGAGGTCCTCGGCATCGGCTTGGCGGAGTTCCTCACCGGGACCAAGGGCCTATTCGAGTACATCCGTTACGACAAGAAGAAGCCGGGAGTGCTGGGCGAGCTCGGTCCTTTCCTGGACGACATCGTGGCGTCGCTCATCGGAAGCGTTATGTCGATGATCTACTCTGAGCTGTTAGAGAAGGAGGGAAAGCTCTCATGAGAGGAACGATGCTATCGGCGGCCCTGTCCCGACTGTACACTGGGGACACGACAGCGCCAGAACCG
This sequence comes from Methanomassiliicoccaceae archaeon, assembly GCA_016919625.1. Lineage (GTDB taxonomy): Archaea > Thermoplasmatota > Thermoplasmata > Methanomassiliicoccales > UBA472 > JACXTP01. Next base: position 6,012 of record JACXTP010000061.1, on the reverse strand, counting down.
GTCAAGGAAGGTGGAAGGAAGAACCCGGCGTTCGGTGCGCTGAAGGCGGCCTTCTCCATGTTCACGATATTGCCCATAGACGTGGAAGGGGAGGACGTCATGCACCTCTCCAAACGCTTTTGGCTCGTCGTCCTGGTCGGGGCCTTCCTCGGTGTGGTGGCGGGGGGCGTCATGTACCTTCTCAGCGACCCGGTTGGGCCGTTCAGCCCCTTAGTCTCCGCGGTCATCGTCATCTTCATGCTCTTCTCGTTCAACCGCTTCCTGCACCTGGACGGGCTCAGCGATTTCGGCGACGGGATGCTGGCCATGGGGGACAAGGAGAGGAAGATAGTCATCATGAAGGACTCCCACGTGGGGGCGGGCGGTCTCGGTTACGCCATCATCTTCACATTGCTGTCTGTCGCAGCGCTGGCCACCTTGCCCTTCCATATCCAATACCTATTGTTCCTGGCGCCCTTGGTGGCCGAGGTGGGCTGCAAGTGCGCCATGGTCACTTGCGCCGCGCTTGGCGAGTCCAGGGAGGGCCTCGGCGGCATATTCGTCAAGAACACCAAGGGGACATCCGCCCTAATCGCCATCGTACTGGCCCTCGTCATCGGGTTGGGCGTCATGATGCTCCTAAAACCTGAGGACCTGGACTATTTGGAGGTTGTTGTCTTGGCCGTCATCGCGGTCCTGGCCTCCATCGTGGTCGGGGCCTGGATGGCCCGCACGGCGATGAAGAACTTCGGCTGCGTCAACGGGGACGTGCTCGGGGCGGCGAACGAGGTCGCTAGACCTATAATCCTGCTCGCCATTACCGCGACCATATGGTTCATGACGTCGCCGCCCTGGTGACCGCCGGGGGGCAGGGAAGCCGCATACGCGAGCTGGGCGTGGAGAAGCCATTGGTCCATGTGCTAGGGCGTAGACTGGTCGACCGAGCGGTGGACATCGTCGGGTCGGCCCCATCCATCTCCAGGACATACGTCTCTGTGTCCAGGTTCACACCGAACACCGAGGACCACCTTCAGGGCCAAACGGTCCAGGTCATACACACCAAAGGGGAAGGTTATGTTCCAGATCTCCAAGAGGCTATGCGGGTGATCCGGGAGAGGAGCGTCCTCATCTGTCCGGTGGACATGCCCTTGCTGACCGTGGCGGGGATAGAAGGTCTCATCCATGAGTACAAACGGCGCGGCGAGCCCTCTTTGACCGTTGCCCTACCACCTCAAGTGGTGATCGACCTGGGGCTGGACGTCACTTACTCTGAACCTATTGACGGCAAGGAGATGACGTTTTGCGGGGTGAGCGTGGTGGAGCGCGAGGCCATGCTGCGGGACCATTTCGTTGCCGGTGGGTATTATGTCACGGAAGATCCGAACTTCGCCGTTAACGTCAACTCAAAGCGGGACCTGACGGTGGCCGAGTCGATATTGAAAGCAAGGGAAAACCCCTAGTGCTTCGTCATGAGACGCTCGTAGGCCAAATCTATCTCGTGCATCATCTTGGAGGCGTCGAGCCTTCCCTCGGATCGACATATGGCGGCGATGGTCGAACCGCCGCAGCCCACGCCTTCCTTCACGATGCCTGTCTCATAGGTCCGTAGCCCATCGAAGCGCGAACTGGAGAAATCAAGGTTCGCGCCTAGCACCGGGACCGGGCCGATCTGCTTTACCAGGTGACATAGGTCCGAGCTCTTATCATTGAGGATCCAGCGCGTGGTGCCCAATGCAACATTTTCTAATGCCTTGGGCTCGACAGAACGCACCACGGACAGGACGGCTGCCATCTGCGTGCCGCCGGCCATGATCACCGGTACCTTCCTGGCGGCTCCGACGATGACGCCGGCAGCGGCGGGCATCATTGGGTCTCCTACAGCCGCCACCGCCTTCATAGCGTCCTCTCTCATCTCCGCCGCAGAGAACTTGGCCTTCTTGATGCCCTCGCGGGCCGCCTGCACCTTGATGGGGTGAGGGTTCACGGGCAGGCTGCTGCTGACCTTGTTCTCCGCGTCGTAGCCCTGGGCCAATAGGACGGCCAGGGCGGTGGTGGTCCCTCCGGCGATGCTCTCGCCCACCACAAGATAGTCGGTCTGGGAGGCCAGGTTCTCGCCGGCCACCACTGCGCTATCGAAGACCTTGCGGGGGTCCTTCACCGCGTTTCCGGTACGGATGTCCTCTCCGGGGCTGCCGTCCAGCTCAAAGTAAGGGGCTATGGGCCGAACGCGCACACCTCCGTTTACTGCAAAAACGGGCATCTTAGCCAGTCCCACCGCGCTCATAGTTATGAGGCCCGGGGTGGGTATGCCATCGGGCGTAACAGGGACTCCGGGGATGCATTTGCACCTGCCATAGAAGAGGAGCTCGACATCAGCGGCCGGGGTGAAGTCGGTGATGGCCGGATTGGCACCAGCGGCGGATATGCCTGGGATCTTGGCGGTCTCGGTGTTGCCGATGGTGCAAACGAAAGTGGGTCTCTTGCCCCATATGCGATCAACGAAATCTGCTCCCCGTCCCTCCTCGGAGGCGAGGAGGATGCTGTCCGACGCCTTTGCTCTCATGACAAATCCTCGATTTGAGTTGGATGTATAATCCAACTAATGATGACCCCGATATATAATGCTTTTTCAGAACATCGCCAGGGCTCAGAACCGATATATCCTTTCCAAGAGCTGGGACAGTTCCATGCCATTGCAGTCCGTCTCTTGATAATGGTGCGTGGCCTCGTAAGGCAGGACCGAATCAGAAATGGCGAACGGGACGTTCATGCGGACATGTTCGCCGGTGAGGGACGAAGCCCCATGGTCCACCAACAGGGCGATGCGGCAGTGCGAGAACGACTTAGCGAACCGGGACAGCTCTTGGTCTATGCTCTCGATGAGCTCAACCTTACCGCGCGGGTCGCGCTTGTGGCTAATGTCGTCGGTCTCCTCGAAATGAAGGAAGACGTCCCCGTTGCGGATGAGCTCCTTGGCAAGCTTTATGCCTTGTTTGAAACCGGCGATACGTTGCCGCTTGATGTTCAGTAGCGCGGCCACACCCAGCGCTGAAGGGCTCTTCGATATCACCGTCATGGAAGGGATGGGACGGACCTGGTTCTGGAATCGCTCCGCCTCCAGCCCAGTGCCGCCCCCCCAGGGCAGCAAAGTGATCCCCCCGGTGAGCTCTGCCATATACTCGGCGAAAGGCCTGAAGTCCCCGAGGTCGCTGGGCATGACATCGGCGGGCGCAGGCGGTTTGGGCAGGTCCATCACCTCGGTCCCCTTCACGGTCATCACCGCTTTCCCGCCGTTATAGAAGATTATGTGAGGGTCCATCTCCCGGATCTTTTCCCTGGCCCTCAGGACCGCTTTCTGCAAGGTGATCTCATCCGCGCAGGAGATCTTATAGTACCATTCCACTCGGCCGTCCTTGATGATGGCCGGGGTCATGCGATAGGCGACCCGTTTGCTATCAAATGGCAGTTCCAGGCCGTAGGCCTCTATCACGCCCCGGGGCATCTCGCTGCGTTTGCCGGTGAAAAGCTCGAGGAGGTAGAAATGGGTGTAATCCCGGGACTCGGTGCAGCCCAAGGCCCCATGCGAGGCGATGGAATCTAGGAAGGGCTTGCGGGCGACCTGGAGCGGGGTCGATCCGCCCAAGGAAGGGTTCGGATGGTCCGTCGCCCCGTCCAGGAAGATTATGAGAACCCGCTTGCTCTGTCCCATTCCCTGGGAAAATGGCTATCGGTATAATAACATCTTGCTCACTGGACCACGTTCAGAGAGAGCTCTTCCTCAGGGCGATGGCGCATTGTCCTGCCGATATGCATCCATCCCCGTTGGGCAGCTCACGGGGCACGAGGAGTTTCAATCCTCTTTCTTTTGCCATCCCCTCCACCCAACTAGTGATGGTGCGGTTATATGAGACCCCCCCGGTCACGCCGATCGCCTTGGCACCATTTTCCTTGGCCCGGTCAACGGCGATATCCACCAGTCCCTGCAGGACCGCCCGGACGTAGGTGGCGGCGATGTCCTCCCTCCGACCAGGGGAATCAAAGACGTATGCCATCATGTCAACGCTGCGCACGACGCCCTCTTCTACGATGCATTGGAACGACCGGTCCGGCCGGCCCCGGGAAAGCCATTGCTCCAGCTTCATGGCCGGCTCGCCGTCATAGCTACGATATTGGCATATGTCAAGGGCGCAGGCCACCATGTCCAACACCCTTCCCATGCCGGTGCTGCTAGTGCTCTTCCTCATCACCTTGTCGAACAGGTCCGACTCCTCTGGTGTGAAGTACGATCCTTTCCGGCCGAGCATACGTTGGGCTGCGAACACCAATCTGCGCACATCATACACCGCCTTCTCCCCGCCGATCAATGGAAGTTCCTGCAGGTGCCCGATCCTCTCGAACCCGAACATGCTCGCATCCAGCACCTCTCCGCCCCAAGCTTTGCCGTCCGATCCATATCCCGTCCCGTCGATGGCGAGGGTCACCAGCTCGTCCAACCCATGGTCTAGCATTAAGGCCGCGGCATGGGCCCAGTGGTGCTGCACTTCAACCACCTCCAAGGCCCACCCCTCCGCGAGCCTTTGGCCCAGACGACGGGTCGAGTATCCAGGATGGAGGTCTACCCCCACTGCATCCACCTTCTCCGCTCCCAACAGCTTCCGTAGATATCCTATGGCGGCCTCAAGGTACTCCAGGACGCCGGCGGAGCTGCTGTCACCTATGTACTGGGTCTGATGTAGGCGTCTTTGGAAAGCCAAAGACCCGGCTATGTTCTCCTGCGCCCCCAGACCGATGGCCGTGCCCGGGAACGGGAAGGGGATGCTAGTGGGCACATGTCCTCTTGATTTACGGATGAAGAAGGTGCCGCCCCCATAAGCCCGCACCACCGAGTCGTCACATCGGTTGATGATCTCGCGGTCGTGCATGAGATAGATGTCCGCCTCAAGCTCCAACGCCTCCATGTCCATCAGCACCATGGGTTGGCCAGGCACGTTGGCCGAGGTCATCACCAAGGCGTCCGTCCTCAATTTGGCAAAGAGAAGATGTTGCATCTCGGTGTATGGGAGGAACAACCCGATGTTGCCCAGGCCGGGGGATATGATCTCAGCGATCTCATTTTGTACCTTGTCCACCAGGACGATGGGGCGATGTCCGGAGGCAAGTAGCCCCATTTCATGCTGTGAAGGGCGGGCATACTTCCCAACTGCCTTGATGTCGCGGACCATTATGGCGAACGGTTTCTGTTCCCTCCTATACCATCGACGCAGATGGGCGAGATTGTCAAGGGTGCAACAGATATGCATACCGCCCCAGCTCTTGATGACGCCGACCTTGCCCTGTTGCAGCCCTTCGGCAAAAAGGGTAACAGCATCACCCTCCTGCCTCACCCCCTCCCTGTCAAGTACGTAGTATGTCGGACCGCAGCGGGGACAGGATATGGTCTGATGGTGGAATCGGCGACTGGTCGGGTCTGCGTACTCGGCGCGACAGTCCGAGCACATGGGGAAGGAACGCATCGCGGTCTTATCCCGGTCGTAAGGGAGATCGTCGATAATCGTGAAGCGGGCCCCGCAATCGGTACAGTTGGTGAATGGATATGAGCATCTCCGGTCCGCCGGATCGAACATCTCCCTCAGGCACGGGTCGCATATGGCGAAATCGTTCGGGATGGCGACACCCCGTTCCCCTTTCTCGCTCTTCACGATCCTGAAGCCCATCGCCTTTAGATCGGAGTCTGGGAGTCCTGGACCGCGTTCCACCCGGTCCAGACGTGCCAAGGGGGGAAGGGCCTTCTTCAACTCCTGCATGAAAAGGTCCGGGTCGCAATCCACCTCTATGACGACGTTGGAACCATTGTTCTGGACATACCCATGGACACCTAGGGCGGTGGCGACCCGGTGGACGGTGGGCCTGAAACCGACCCCTTGGACTATCCCATAGATGGTGAACCTCATCGACGGAGCGAGAGAAACCGACCTTATATATGATTTATCAATTTCTTTAGAAAGCTACGGTTTAAACAGTTATTCTGAGGGG
>JACXTP010000060.1 GCA_016919625.1 Methanomassiliicoccaceae archaeon | reverse complement strand
ACCAGACCACCCATCACGGAGGCGCAGGCGTCATCGAAGGCGCCGGTCACGGAGACCCCCGCCTCGATGGCGCATCGGCAGCCCAGTCGGATCGAGTCCAGAAGGGGCATGTCCTTCCCCAACGCCCTCAGGGTGGCCTTGACGGTGGCGTTGGCCGCGGCGCTGCTGCTCTTCAACCCTTTGGAGATGGGTATCTCGTAACGGGTTATGACCTGGGCGCCTAGCCCGTCCTCCCCATAGGTATGGAGCACCGAGCGTACGCATAGCTCCACCAATTTGGTGCCCTCTCCCTCCGCCCCATCGATGGTCACATCGATCCGGCCAGAATCGTTCAGCTCCACCTCCGCATCGGTGCGGAGATCGATGCCGAAGGCTGCCCCCTTGCCGGTAGCTATGGCGTTTATGATCGTGCCAGCGCCGTGGGCCATGCCACGACCCTTCATCGAGATATGCCCTCCTGGAACCCGGCCAGCATGACCTCGTAGTCAGGCAGGATGCCGGTCCAGACCGAGAAGGCCTTCATGGCCTGGTAGATAAGCATGTCGCGACCGGAGACCGCTTTGGCGCCGCGCTCCTCCGCCGCTATCACCAGCTTGGTCCGGGCCGGGTTGTAGATGGTGTCCATGACGAACTGTCCCGGTCTCAGGACACTGATGTCCACCGGCAGCTCGTCAGGGTAGCCTTTCATCCCTAAGGGGGTGCAGTTCACCACCGCCTCGAACTCCATCTGGGTCAGCTCCTCCTTGGAGACGACCGTGGTGCCGCCGAAGGTCTGGGCCAGCTCATCGGCCTTCGCCTTGGTTCGGTTGTACAGGAATATTTCGGCCTGGCTCCGGGACAGGTGGGTAAGGACCGAGCGGGCCGCCCCTCCCGCCCCGACCACCAGCACCTTGCGCCCCTTGGGGTCGAAGGCGGCCTTCTCGAAGGTCATCTGTACGCCGTAGACATCGGTGTTGAAGCCCACCAGGTCGCCGCCGGTGTTCAGGACGGTGTTGACCGCCCCGATGCGCTCCGCTTCCGGGTCGACCTTGTCCAACAGTTCGATGATGGCGCCCTTGTATGGTATGGTGACGTTGAAACCCCGCACTCCCAGCTCCCCCACCAGCTCAGTGAACGCTGTCAGCTCGTGCCTATCCATCTGGAACTTGAGATAGAGGCCAGGCAAAGAGAGGGAACGGAACGCCGCGTTGTGCATCCAGGCCGAAAGGGAGTGAGAGAGCGACTGGCCGACCACGCCAGCCACAACCTTCTCGCCGTCCAAGGCGCGCAAGGCGACCAGGTCGATCTGTCCCGGCGCGGTGGGCCTCTCCTTATGAAGCGTCGCGTAAGTGAACGCCGCGCCCATGTTCTCATAGCAAGCACGGGTCACCGACCCCCTCTCGCCCATGGAGATGGCCACGAACTGGTTCCCGGTCTGCGAATAGAGCTTTGCCGCTTCCGTCAGGCGCAGCACGTCCTCCATGCTGGTGGCGTGGTAGGCCACCTTGGCCACGTCGCCTTTGGCGGCGCAGGTGACCAGTGCCTGCACCATCAATGAGGGGCTTGGCGTCTTGTGATGGTCATGTTGGGATATGATCAGCTTGGCCCCCTTGAGCTCTTTCTGCGCCTTGGTCAGTAGAGGGAAGTCGAGCTCCAGGTCGATGTACTGGAACCCGGTGCGGGCCGCCTCCTTGAGGAAGGACAGCTTGACCGCGTCCGGACCCGAATAGCCCCCGCCCTGGCGGGAGGTGCGCAACGTCGCCACCATTGGCTTCTCGAAGGCTTGGAACGGGGCAAGGTCCTCCGGAAGGGCTACCATGCGGTCGAAGCGTACCTCTATCATGTCCGCTCCCTTCTCCACCGCCTCGCGGCACGCCGCAAGGGTCGATTCCATATCCTTCTCCGCTATCGAAACACATGCTCTCATCATATTCACCTTTCAATGATCGTCTCAGCGATGGCGTGGCCGAAATGCCTCCCGCCCGCCTCGATCCTCGCCAGGACCTCCTGCCCCACCTTGAGCGCCGATACGGATACCGGCCCGGAAGGGGTGCAGAGCCTGATGGTCTCCGCGTTCTGCAGAATGGTGGAGTAGCGGCGGCCTTCCGCCTCCGCCTCCAATAACAGTAATGGTCTCACTTCCACCTTGGCCCGGCCCACTATGACCGGACTGCATTTGCCATCGGTGTCTATCGCCATCAGCTCGTCGCCCCCCCTTACCTCGGACAGGTATTTGGTGCGGCCATCGGAACCAAGCACGTAGGCGTGCACCGCCCCGGCGTTGACTCGGAACGGCCTGGCCGCGACGTACTCGCTCTCCATGGCCTCCGACTGCACCAGGAAAAGGCAGCCGGATTGCGAACCGATGAGCATGCCCTCGCCCACATCCATAAGTGAGCAGGTGTCCACACAGACCCGGTCGCCCATGCTGAGAGGCGCGATCCGCGTCACCTTGATCGGGGTGAGCTCGATGTCCGGGAGGGACCCGATGACGGTGCTCTTGAAATCATTGATGACGCTTGGATCGGAGGGAGTGATGACGATGCCGTCCACGCCCACCTCCAGGGTCTGGGCGAAAAGCCTGGCCTCATCTGGGTCGCTGGCACTGGCAAGCACCTCGGTGCTGGAGCGCTGGAACTCGGCGATGAGGTTCTCCAAGGGGATTACCTTCCAATCGTTCGCGGATATGACCACGAACTCTACCTTGTCCTTCAGGGCGGAGGCCTTGGCCAGGTCCTCGGGGCGGTTGATCTCCACCATCATCCCCACCCTCTCCTCGTCGATGTACAGGTCGTCCCCCCGCCTTTCGATGGCCTGGAAACGGCCTAGGCGGCACAACTCCTTGTCATCCTGCCGGACCACGATGTCCACCAGTCCAGCCTCCAGCGCCGCTGTCACTACCTTCTTCCTCTGCTCGTAGGTGGGCAGGTGGTCGCTCCGCACCCACATGATCTTATCGGACATTAGGGATCACTTGAGGATCTTCAGGGCCTCCTCCACGTCCATGTCCTCGAGCACTATGCCGCTGATGGCCTTGGTGATGCCTATGACGTTGCGGTGCTGGAAGACATTGCGGCCGATGCTAACGCCCTTGCCGCCCGCGTCCATGGAGTCCTTCACCATCTGCAGGAGCTTCTCATCGGAGTCCACTTTAGGGCCTCCGGCTATGATGACCGGGGCCTGCGCACCCCGCACCACCTCTTTGAAGCTGTCGATGTCGCCAGTGTAATTGGTCTTGATGATGTCCGCGCCCAGCTCGGTTGCTGTGCGGGCGCACTTCTTGAGCATGTCCACGTTGTACGCGTCCGGGATGTCCTTGCCCCGGGGGTAGATCATGACCAGCAGGGGCATGCCCCACTCATTGCACTTGCAGGCGATCTGCCCGAAGTCACGCAGCATGGCGTACTCGTGGTCGTCGCCCAGGTTGACGTGGATGGAGACCGCGTCAGCACCCCACTTGATCGCCTCCTCCACCGTGGTCACGATGACCTTATGGTTCGGTTGGGGGGAGAGCCCGGTGCTGGCGGACAGGTGCATGATTAGGCCGATGTCCCGCCCGAAGGAACGGTGGCTGAAAGGGAGGATGCCCTTGTGCAGCACCACGGCTGTGGCGCCTCCCTGGGAGACTTTGTCCACTGTCGACCGCATGTCGACCAATCCTTCGATGGGGCCCATGGCGATACCGTGGTCCAGAGGGACGATTACCGCCCTTCCTGTGGACCGGTCCATGATGCGTTCGATCCTAATGTTCTTGCCAAGCAACATTTCACCTCGGGTGAGCCGTGTCAATATTTGGCACGCTTATAAGGGTTTCGTCATCATTCATATTGTGGATGGCGGCCCCTGTCAAAGTGCCGTCTCCCTATTGTGTCAAGTTAAGAATAAGTTTTGCCTTGCGCAGGTATCGTTCCGCAATGAACATAACCGTACAATGGGAAACGCTTTAATCCACCGCGCCCATAGTGAAGCACCATGTGGAAGATGATCTCAAACTATTTTGGGAGGTACCCGTCACAGGCCAAGGTGGCCAAGTTGTTGCTCGACCAAGGGTTGGGCGTGCGGGACGGTCGCATATACAGCGGCGAGGTCGAAGTGGGGGATGTGGCGGTGGGCAAGGCAGCGGGAGTGGACCGGCGGATCGTGAGGGCCACTGTGCATACCATCGAGTCCAGTCCCGAGCTGTTGCGGGTCTTCTCCAAGCTCCGGCCCATAGGCTTCCTCAAGGACGTGGCGTCGGAGATGGGTTGGAGCGCCATCGAGATCATCCCGACCAACGCCGGTGCGCCTGGCATAATCGCCGACGTAACCGGGGTCATAGCCACATCGGGAATAAGCATCCGCCAGGCCCTGGTCACCGACCCTGACCTGAGCAGCGACCCCCGCCTCTATGTCATCACGGAGAGCCCGGTCCCGGCCGAGCTCATCCCTCGCCTGAAGTCCTGCCGCGGGGTCAAGTCCATCGTGATCTACTGATACGATGTTCGCGAACCGTATGGACGGTACCGGTTACACGCCCTATATCGGCATAATCATCGCCGTGGTGAGCGTGTCCTTCGCCTCCATATTCATCCGATGGAGCGACTCCCCGCCTTTGGTGATAGCGGCCTACCGCATGCTCTTCGCCTCGCTCATGTTGGCGCCTTTCGCCTTAGGGCCCTGTCGTCGGCAATGCGTCTCCCTATCAAAGAACTCATACGGTCTTCTGGCCGGGATCGGGGTGGTACTGGCCTTACACTTTTGGGCCTTCAACGCCTCACTGACGCTGACCACTGTGGCCGCCTCCACCCTGCTCGTCACCGCCCACCCCCTCATCATCGGGGTGGTCTCGATTTTCCTGCTGAAAGAGACGGACAAGCGGGCCATGGTGGGGATGGTTCTGGGTTTCTCGGGCATCATCCTGATGTCCGTGAGCGGACTGGAGGGAGGGGAGCTGGCCGGGAACGTCCTGGCCTTCACCGGTTGCATTTTGGCGGCGATATACATCGTGGGAGGAAGGCTGATGCGTCAGAAGGTGGACCTGGTGCCATACGCCTTCTTCGTCTATCTGTTCTCCACCATATTCCTCTTCGGCGCCTGCATCGCCACGGGCGAGCAGCTCTGGCCCATGAGCAGTGAGGACCTACTGTTGTTCCTTCTCCTGGCCGGGGTCTCCACCATACTGGGCCACACCATGTACAACTGGAGCCTGAAATATGTCAGCGCCTCCCTGGTCAGCATCTCCCTCCTCGGCGAACCGATCCTCGCCACCATTTGGGCCGCCCTCTTCCTCAATGAGGTGCCTACTCCTTTGGTGCTCGTCAGCGGCGCGCTTCTCATGGTCGGGGTGCTGATAGTGGCCAAGTACGAGGTCAAGATAGAGCGGGAGAAGCCCGCCTTGCTTTGAGCCAGATCATCGCTCTTTGTAATAGGAGGCGATGTCCCGCACCGAGACCTCGCCCTTGCGGGCCCGGGCGATGGCGCCGACCGTGGCCTTGGCCGCCTGCACCGTGGTCAGGAACGGTATCTCCAGCTCCACAGCCAAACGGCGCATCATGGACCCGTCCCGCACCGAGCCGGAGGTGTACGTGGGGGTGTTGATGATGAGGTTGATCTGGCCCTGCCGCATCAGGCCAAGGGCGTCGGGTGAGGTGTTGTCCCTCACCTTGTAGACGGTGGTGCAGGGCAGCTCATGGGAGCGCAGGAAGGTGCTGGTGCCTTTGGTGGCATAGATGTTGAACCCCATGTCGTGCAACTGGCGCGCGACGGGCAGCACATCGTTCTTGTTCAGGTCCGCCACGGTGATGTACACTCCGCCTTTGAGGGGCAGCTTCATGCCCGCCGAGACGAGGGCCTTGTACATGGCGGCGTCCAGGTCATCGTCGATGCCCATGACCTCCCCGGTCGACTTCATCTCCGGGCCGAGGATGCTGTCCACGCCCGGCAGTTTCAGGAACGGGAAAACCGAGGCCTTGACGGCGATGGAATGGAACTCGGCCACGCCCACGTACCCGAGGTCCTTCAACTTCCTCCCCAGCATGACCTTGGTGGCCAGCTTGGCCAGGGGGATGCCGATGGCCTTGGAGACGAACGGGACGGTGCGCGAGGCGCGCGGGTTGGCCTCGAGCATGTAGACCTCGTCGTCCTTCACGGCCAGCTGCAGGTTCATCAGACCCTTTATCTGCAAGGCCTTGGCCACTTGCACGGTGATATCCACGATGCGGTCCATGACGAAGGTAGGCAGCGTCTGCACCGGCAATATCATGGTAGCGTCGCCGGAGTGCACCCCCGCCTCCTCGATGTGCTCCATTATGCCGCCTATGAAGACGTCCTCGCCGTCCGCGACGACGTCCACATCGATCTCTATGGCGTGGGAGAGGTACTTGTCGATGAGCACGGGGTGCTTCTTGGACACGCGCACCGCCGTCTCCACGTAGGTCCTCATCTCCTCTTCGTTGTAGATGATCTCCATGCCCCGGCCGCCCAATACGTAAGAGGGCCGAAGCAGCACTGGGAAACCGATGCGGTCCACCACGGCCTTGATCTCATCGTAGGAGTGACCGGTGCCGGACTCCGGCTGTTTGATGCCAAGCTCGTTCATGAGCTGGGTCCAGCGCTTGCGGTCCTCGGCCACATCGATCATGTCCGGAAGGGTGCCCAGGATCTTGGCCTTCTTGCCCTTCAAGGCCTCCTCCAGCGGAACGGCCAGGTTGATCGAGGTCTGCCCACCGAACTGGACGATGGCGCCGTCCGCGTCCTCCTTCTCGATGACGTTGACAACATCCTCCAGGGTGAGCGGTTCGAAGTAGAGGCGGTCCGAGATATCGTAGTCGGTGGACACGGTCTCGGGATTGTTGTTGATGACGATGGCATCGACGTTCTCCTCCTGACAGGCCATGACCCCATGGACACAGCAGTAGTCGAACTCGATGCCTTGGCCGATGCGGATCGGGCCGGCCCCGACGATGACCACCTTGCGGCGGGGGGAGCGGCGGGCCTCGCACTCGGTCTCATAGGTGGAATAGAAATAGGGCGTGGCCGCCTCGAACTCGGCGGCGCAGGTGTCCACCATCTTGTAGGTGGGCAGGATGTTGTGCTTGAGGCGGAGCTGCTTGACCTCGGCCTCGGTGCATTTGGCCAGGGCGGCGATGCTCTCGTCCGGGTATCCCATCCTCTTGGCCTGACGCAATCGGTCGGCGGTCAGAGGCTGTTCCCTGAGCTCCCTCTCCATCTCCACCAGGTTGCGCACCTTGCGCACGAAGAACTCGTCCCACTGGGACCAGGCGGCGATCTGGGCCAATGGCATGCCCCGGCGGATGGCCTCGGCCATGATGAAGAGGCGCTTGTCGGTGGCGACCTTGAGCTCCTGCTCGATCACCTCGTCGGTCCACTTCTCCGCCGCCAGGTCGACCCGGTCGATCTCCAGGGAGCGGATGGCCTTCATGATGCCCTCCTCGATGGTGCGGCCGATGGCCATTACCTCGCCGGTGGACTTCATCTGAGTGCCCAGCCTCTTGTCCACGGTGCGGAACTTGTCGAAGGGCCAGCGGGGGATCTTCACCACCGCGTAATCGATGGTCGGCTCGAACGCCGCGGCGGTCTTGCCGGTGATATTGTTGACGATCTCGTCCAGGGTCTTGCCTACGGCGATCTTTGCGGCCACCCGTGCGATGGGGTAGCCCGTCGCCTTGGAGGCCAGTGCGGACGACCTCGATACGCGCGGGTTCACCTCGATGACGCGATACTCCTTGGTGGTCGGGTCGAAGGCGAACTGGATGTTGCACCCTCCCTCGATGCCTAAGGCGCGGATGATCTTGATTGCCGCCGTTCTCAACCGCTGGTGGTCCACATCGTTCAGCGTCTGCACCGGCGCCACGACGATGCTCTCGCCCGTGTGGATGCCCATGGCGTCGAAGTTCTCCATGCTGCAGATGATGATGCAGTTGTCGTTGCGGTCGCGCATCACCTCGTACTCGAACTCCTTCCAACCGATGACGCTCTCCTCGATGAGCACCTGGCGGATGCGGGAGTAGATCAGTCCTCGACCGACTATGGGTATGAGCTCCTCCTCGTTGTAGGCGATGCCGCCCCCAGTCCCGCCCAGAGTATACGCGGGTCGGACCAGCACGGGGTACTTGCCGATGAACTTGACCGCCTCCTTGGCCTCCTCGATGCTATGGACGGTGCGCGATATCGGGATGGGCTCGTTGATGTCCAGCATGGTCTGCTTGAACAGCTCCCGGTCCTCGCTCAGGGCGATGGCGCGCGGTTGCGTTCCCAGAAGCTTACAGTTCAGCCTTTCCAGGTAGCCCTTCTCGGCCAGCTCGGAACAGAGGTTGAGCGCGGTCTGCCCGCCCATTCCAGAGAGCACACCCTCCACCTTCTCCTTCTCGATGATTCGAGCCACCGTCTCCACGTTCAGAGGCTCGATGTAAACGATGTCGGCCATCTCCAGGTCGGTCTGGATGGTGGCGGGGTTGGAGTTCACCAGCACGGTGATATAGCCTTCCTCACGGAGCGAGCGGCAGGCCTGGGACCCGGAGAAGTCGAACTCGGCGGCCTGGCCGATGACGATGGGCCCGGAGCCGATGACCATGATCTTGCCCTTGCGCCCGCTCATCTCTTCGCCTCCAGCAGCTTAACGAATTCGTCGAAGAGGAAGGTGGTGTCCCTAGGGCCGGGGCAGGCCTCCGGATGGTATTGCACGGAGAAGATGGGCAGCTCCTTGTGGGTCATGCCCTCCAAGGTGCCATCGTTGGCGTTCACGTGGCTCACTTCCAGGCCAGTGCCCTCCAGGCTCTTCGGGTCAACGGCGTAGCCATGGTTCTGGGAGGTGATGTACACCCGCCCCTTGTGCTTCACGGGCTGGTTCACGCCACGGTGGCCGAACTTCAATTTGTAGGTATGGCCCCCGAAGGCCAATGCCAATATCTGATTGCCCATGCAGATGCCCATGATGGGCAGTTCCTCCTTGATCTCGCGGACCGTCCTTATTGTGGCCGTGCGCATGTCGGGGTGGTCTGGGTCGCCCGGACCGTTGGAGATCATGACGCCATCCACTTCATGGTCCCGGAACCATT
>JACXTP010000059.1 GCA_016919625.1 Methanomassiliicoccaceae archaeon | reverse complement strand
TATTCCTCATCGACCTTAGCAAGATCAACGCCGAGGCCAGGTCGGAACGCTTCATCGAGATGCGCAATTACGATGTGTTCATGGCCACGCTCATCTCCGCTGTGTCCAAGTACAAATCCATAGTGTACGAGAAGGACGAGAAGAAGGCCAAGATCTACCCAATCTTCATTCTCACCAAGTACGACCTGCTGGACAAGAACATCCTGAAGATGAACAACTGGCCTGAGACCTATCAGGAGCTGCCGTCGGAGAAGACCGGCATCCGAGGCATCTTCAAGAGCAAGGAGATGACCAAGGAGGAATTTGCGAAGGAGATCTTGATCAAGTATTACGGGGACACCATGGCTTTGTCCAAGGGCGGTGCCATCGCTAACGTCCCCTTCGACAAGGCCGGCTTCTTCTTCAGCGAGATCAACACCGAGCAGAACGAGGATGGCGAGATCATCCCCAGGCTGATCAAGGTGAAGGGCAGCGTAGTGCTGGACTACTCGGACAGCGAGTACCGGGGCTTCATCGACCGCTTCCGCAAGATCGCCAATGAGATGCCAGACGAGGTGAAGGAGGACCAGGAGTTCAGGGGAGTCCACGGATGAACACCACTTGGGTGGAGCACTTCATCTATGGGCCAGTGCCGAAAAAGGGATATGCCAAGCGCGCCCGTTCCGCTAACATCAACCCGGATGAGTACGAGCGCTTCCTTGGCTACTACATCCCCATCGACCCGGCCTACGTGCGTTCGGACGACATGATGCATAGCGAGGCGAGGTTGATCGCGTCCACGCCGTCCAACGAGGCGGTCTATTTCTCAAAAATAATGCGGCGCAGCAAATTGGACGAGAAAGGGCGCTCGGGCATCCTGACGCACACCCTCCTGGTGCCAAAGAAGGCGCTGCAGGACGGCCTCTCCTACATGGACGTGGAAAGGGCGATCGCCCGGCACGAGGCGGAGCGCGGCATACCGCTAGGCGACATGGAACCGTTGGGCATCGAGTGGGAACCGACCTCCTTCGAGGACGAGATCCTGGGCATGCCCAACTTGATATCGAAGGAGACGGTGAACCGCTTGGTCGATGGCTATGCCAAGGACCCGAAGATGAAGTTCGTGGTCACTTGCCGGGGAACGGAGCAGCGCGACCGTATCCGTTTGGGCTACATGCTGTCGAAGTTCCTGGACATACACCTCGGACTGGTGCCGGTGCTCACCTTGAGCGAGCCACCGTTGATGCTGGCGGATTCGCAGTGCAACCTGGTGCTCACCAAATTGCCGCTCTCTGTGCCGCAAAGAGGCTGGCGCGCCGTGAGCTCTTTGGTGGACTCGTCCCCGGCCTCGGCCGCGACCAGTTCCCAGAAGGCCAAGGACATCCTCGAGCGGTTGTACTCAGTTTGAGGGCAGGATGCGGAAGGTGGTCGAAACCGCCTTGCCCTTATCGTCCTTGCTGATGACCTTCTCGATGCTGAGAGTGAACGCCTTTCCGGCCATCTCCCCCTCCACCTTCCAGCCCTTGCGCGAGCGCTCCTCCCGCCTGACCTCGCCCGAGGCTACCTGCATGGCTCCGATCAAGTTCTCGATGTTGGAGCTTCCCACGTTGCCGTCCATGGGGATCTCGAGGGAGCGGGTGGGGGAGGAGGCCAGTCGATAGAGCATCTTGGTGCAGCGGCGTGTGTAGTCCTCTCCGATGAAGCCCGCCTCCTGGAACCATGCCTCCCAATCGACGGAGCGGTCGTAGCTCATGGCCAGGAGCGCCTTGTACAGGTTGGCGTAGCCGTCCGCCTTCACGTACTCTGGGTTGTTCTGAACGATGCCGTCGAGGTCCACGGCGGTGCGGCCCTTGGCGTAGGTGGTTATGCAATGGACCCAATCGTCCACCCTTCCTTTTTCGACCAATCCCATCGGGTCGAATATCGAGGGCCCCTGTGCTGGCAAAGGCACGGTTGGGGGAACGATCGTCCTTTCGGGGACGGATGTCGGTGTGGCCTGTGGCATCACCACCACCTGGGCGATGATCGGTGGGACCACACGGAGGGAGAAGGCCTTCTTGACCGGCACCAGACGATTGGATGACCGCGTCACCGCCTCGATGTGAACGGCGATGTCCCCCTCCACCTTCGGTATGACGTTGATCTCGAACATACGGTCATTTTCCGGAAGCATCTCCCCTTTGAAGAAATGGAGGACGCTTATGCCAGCCTGGGATGATGAGCAGACCAAAGACATGAGCTCTATCGGGAATACGCTGTGGTTATGCAGCACCACGGACAGAGATGTGCCCCTCCCTAGATGCACCTCCGGTTTGGGAACCTCCAGGATGATACCTATCTCGATGTTGTCGGCGATGTCCTTGTCCGCCAACTTCTCTAGGTCCTCGACGATAATCTCACATTGCAGGAAATCCCCCTCCGTCAGGGACGCCTTGAGTTCCTGCTCAAGGTCACGCTCTGGGTCGCCATAAAGATAGGAGGGCATGATGGACCACTTCTTCTTCAACGGCACCAGGCGCTTCAGGATGATGCTCTCGCCCTCAAAGCCCTCTCGAGCCCGGCGCATGGTCTTGACCGCCTTCCCGACGTTGTCGTCCAACTGGTCGGCGGCCTCGAGCATCAAAGTGCGCCCATAACGGTACTCTCCAGGGACCGACTCCTTGATCCTATGGATCTTCGCCATCTCCTCCAAAATCTGGTCCAGGAGCTCGTCGATGTCGGCCATGTTGCCTCACCATACCTTACCCGATGGTCGGGCTTCCGATAGCGCCTCAATAGCGTACTGGAGGATTATATCCTTTGGTCATCGATCGAATTTGAGCCTATGATGATGTGATGGAGGCCAAGCGACTGAGCACGTGTAAGCGTGAGGTCGAATTGGTCGCTGGTCCGCCCATCATTTCTTGACGTCCATGTCGATCCGCCCGTCCTTGACGCCCACGATACGGTCGGTCTGCTCGGCGATGCGACGGTCATGGGTCACAATGATGAACGTCGTCCCCAGGGTCGCGTTTATGTAACGGAACCGCTGGTATATGGTAGCGGTGGACTCGGAGTCCAGGTTGCCAGTAGGTTCGTCCGCCAGAACGATCTTGGGCTCGTTGATCAGTGCCCGGGCCACCGCGGTCCTTTGCTGCTGGCCGCCGGACATGTTGGTGGCAAGATTGTCCTTGACGTTGAATATCCCCACCAGCTCCATCAACTCCTCCGCGCGCTTGACGTCGCCCTGGTCCGGTCTCCCCTTCCTGATGGTCACGGGTAGGAGCACGTTCTCCAGGGCGGTGTACTCAGGTAGGAGGTAGTGGAACTGGAACACGAACCCGATGGTCTCGTTCCGCAACTTGGCGAGCTGGTTCTTGGTGAGGCCGTCCGTGCGCTCCCCGTCGATGAGCACCTCACCCTTGCTCGGCAGGTCCAAGGTGCCCAGGATATTGAGCAGGGTGGTCTTGCCGCTCCCGGAGGCCCCGATGATCGAATTGAACGAACCCCGCTCGAACCCCAGGCTGACGTCGAATAGGACCTGGGTGCGTATCGACCCAGTGCCATAGAATTTGTCCACCTTCCGAACCTCGATCACGTTCTCAGCCATTGCGGATCACCTCGATTGGGCTGAGCTTGGAGGATTTGCGCGCCGGGATCGCCGAAGCCACCGCCGCTGCCAGTATGGCGATTCCCGCCGAGAGTATGACGAAGGTGGGCTCTGCCGTTATCGAGAGCACGCTGGTGCCATCGGGCTGAGCGGTGAAGGTGGTGAAGGCCCATATCAGGGTCAACCCTAGCAGGGCGCCGAGCGTGGCCCCAAGCGCCCCCAGCATCGTCCCCTCATAGATGAAGATGAGGCTGGCGTCACGGTCGGTGATGCCCATGGCTTTAAGGATGCCGATCTGCCGGGAGCGTTGCAGCACTTTGATGGCCAAGATGCTGGCGATGGCGATTACCACCGAGGCCAGCACGAATGTCTGGATGATGATGCTGGAGAAACTTTGGCTCTCCAGGCCGCTCAGCAACTGGGCGTTCTCCGCCTTCCAGTCGGTGACCTCGACCGGCCTGTCCGCGAACAACTCCCTCACTTCCTGAGCCACGACATCCGCTTGGAACACATCGTCAACCTGTGTCTCGATAGAGGTTATGGCCTCCCCGAAACCGAAGATGCCTTGGGCATAGGAAAGGGTGGTCAGTATCCAGTTCTCATTGATGACGCGCACGTTCAGGTCGAAGAGGCCGCTGACCACCATGGTAAGGTTCTGTCCGGCCGGGGTGGTCACCTGGATATCGTCGCCGACGCCGACCGCCAAGGTCTCGGAGAGCTCCTTGCCGATGAGGACCTCGCCAGGAATCGTGGGCCACGATCCCTCGTAGGTCGCCTCCTCCAGGTTATAGATGTTATCAGCTTTCTCGAACTGGAGCCCTCGGACCAGCACAGACAATGTCCGTGAACCGTCCCGCAGGAAAGATGGGGAGTCGGCGGAAACTGATATGGCATTTATCTGCGAGATGCCCTCCAAAGAGGGCACCATCGGCTCCCAGTCCTCGATGACCGTGTTGTTCTCATCGGGGGATATCGTTACCTGGGAGGAGCTGCCCACCGCTGCGTCCACCAGGCTCCCCTGCAAACTAGTCACCAGGGACCCTACGAACACCTGGACCGAGACGCCAACGGCGATGCCGAGCACGATGAGGATGGTCTGCACCTTGTTGGAGCGGAGGAAGCGCAGCGCTATGCCGAAGGAGACCATGTTCACCCCTCCTCCAGGCCATCGATGTCTACGAACGTCCGCGCCAATCGGTCCGCACCGATCTCCCTCCAGGCGTTGGGGTTGCGCTCGAAGGCGCTGCCCCCGACGATGATGGTCAGGGGTTTTTCGTTGACGCTTCGCCGGACTGATGAGATGGTACGCTCGGCGGCGAACAGGTTGTAACTGTTGGAAACGCTAATCGCCAGATATCTTGGGCTCATGAGCTCCACAGCGGTGGCGACCTCGAGGTTGGGGGTGTTGGCGCCTATGAACGTGACCTCGTGGCCACACAAGGTGAAGAGGTCTGCCACCATGCGGGCGCCGAGCTCGTGGTACTCCTCCGGCGGGCAAGCTATGATGACCTTGCCCCTATCACCTGCGTGTCGTTCCCTCCTCTCCTTCATGACGAAGGGGTAGCAGCAGCCCAGGACGGTTGCGGCGATGGAGGTGCGAACGTGCTCCTTCCAAATGCACCACTTGCCGTCGATGGAGCAGACCATCTCGTTGATGGCCGGGCCGATTATCTGCTCGTATAGGGTGATTATGTCGACCTCGTCCCTCTGAAGCAACCCAATGACATAGTTGACCGCCCCTTCCCGGTCCTCCCTGTCCAACAGGGACTTGAAATGAGCAAATTGTTCGTCCATTCGTATCGGCCTCCCCAAAGCTCAGGTGACCTGGCTGCGATTGGCTCTATCCCTATTATAAACATTGGCCCGGGTACGATGACCTCATGATGAGACGATCTGTGGGAAGTTGGTCTCCAATGATATGGTACGGGTGATCTCGTTCTCCGGTCCGGTGGTGGTCCTCTTGCTGGTCTGTTGCAGCATGATGCCGTCCACAAACCACCAGTCCTGATGATAGTATGGCCCCTCATCCGCCCCATCCTCATAGTCTCGATAATGTTCCGCCATCCTCGCCCCCCACTTGGTTTCCAAGGACTCGCTGCCGACCGAATTGATGGAAGGGCTCGACCTTATCAGTTCATAATAGTCGTACCCCCAAAACGTCCAGTTCGATGGAAATACGTAGTTCGCGCTTTGATGGTCGGTATCGATCTCTCCTGTGGATTGGTTGTAGTTGAAGGTCTCCCTTTCCATCGTGATGGTGATGTTGGTCCCGTTCTGCTGGACCACCTCATACCTCTCGATATATATGGTCCGGTCCAGACCGGAGAAGATGCCTACCCCGGTCTCTGCCTGGGTGTATTGCCAGTAGTCCCCGACCTGCCAATTTCCGGGCCCACCTCCCGTGTCCTCTTCATCTTCATCATCGTTCTGTTGCATCACCACTACCCCTGCGATGATGACGATAACAACAACTATCACGGTCAAAATAAGAAATGCTCTTCTCATCCGATCTCCCTTTGCCATCAATCCTGTCGCTATATAATCTTGGGTGCTTCCTGCCCACTGTCTCTTGAGGGAGGATTCTGTTCAATGTTACTAAATCTGAGTAACTTACCTCTCCATCAATATTAAGATTTTATTTTCTATAACATATATTAGTATCATTGAAATGGTCACGATCGCCTTTCATCAGTGAGCGGTTTGCACTACTTCATGTTGACTGTTAGGTTGGGTTTCTCCAACTGGAATGCGAACGACAGAGAAAGAGCGTACGAGCTTTGGGGCAATCCTGAGGTAACACGGTTCATAACCGCCACTGGGAGGATGGAACCTCCTGAGATCGTGGAACGACTGGGGCAGGAGATCGATATGCAGGTGAGATTTGGGGTCCAATACTGGCCTTTGTTCTTTAGGGAGCGGACACGGTTCGTCGGTTGCTGTGGCCTCCGACCTTACGACTTGAGCAAGGGCATTCACGAGCTGGGTGTGCACCTGCTGCCTAAGTTCTGGGGGAGAGGATATGCCAGAGAGGCTTGTGCAAGGGTCATCCGCCATGCTTTTGATGATATGGGGTGCCCTTCGCTGTTTGCCGGGCACAACCCACGGAACCATGCCTCCGCTCGCCTGTTGCTCGACCTGGGTTTCGTCCATACGCACGATGAGCTATACCTACCGACCGGATTGGAGCATCCGTCCTACCTGCTGAGCAGCGATGATCATTATAGGGGCGTTTGAACACCTGGCAGCGGTCCGTAGCAGGTCCACAAGGTTTCGGGTCAAGGTCCTAGATCGACCCCATAGTGAATGCTCAGCGCCGCCACGATGATGAGCGTCAGGGAATAGACCAACATGGTGACGTGGAACAATGGCAGGACCTTCATGGTCGCCTGAGGGGTCATCCCTTTTCGAATGGCACGATTGGCGATCACCAATAGGGCGAAACCGATCACGAACCCGATGAGAACATACCAGCCCAGATAGGCAACGAATATGGTGGCTGTGACGAAATGCACCGCTGTGAAGAGGAGGACCCAACGGGCCGTGCCGGCCACGCCAAAGAGGACGGTCACCGAGCGCATCCCCCTCGCCTTGTCGTTCTCGGCATCTATGAGGTCGTTGGCTCCCAGGTGGGCCTCGGCGAAGGGGTAGAAGTACAAGAAGTAGAGAAGTATGGTCATGCCAGGTTCTCCAACCATTAGGAAACCGGCCACTGGGAACAGGGCAAAATCCGTGCGCCCCAGCAGTTGAGCAATAGGGCGGGTCTGTTTCCGCTTATGCACCTGGTAAAAATATTCCACACTATAGCAATAGACCAAGAGCACCAGGAGGTAGAGGGAATTAGGATAGGGGAGGGTGAGGATGAGCAAAACCGTCATTGCCACAAGGATGAAGAACAGTGTCAAGGCTTGGCGACTGGAGATCAATCCTGAGGCCAACGGTCGTTCTTTGAATGGCCTCCAGTAGTTGGTAAGACTGCCCTCGATGTCTTTCTTGTCCAGCTCCCTATCCACATAGTCGTTGAGGACGAGCCCCGCCTCAAAACCAAGAAAACCTATCAAGACCCCTTTGAATAAGGTCAGCCAGTCGAAATCCCCCTCAATCGCGAAAGCAAGCATGAGGCCGGAACAGAAGAGGATCGGCCAGGCAAACCCAAAATGCAAACGGGTCAGGTCGATGTACGCCCGGATCAGGCTTGATGAGCCTGCCTTTGCTTCCCCGTTCACCCCATAACATTAGTTTCAGGATAAAAGAACATTTTCGCCGGGGTGGAACTCATACCTTTAATAAGCATAAATATAAACTAGTGGCAAGCGGAACCATATAAGAACAACAAGGGGATATTGAGGGGTGTGCATTTATGGAGGGAACAGCGCAAGGCGGTTGGTTCGAGAAACATGTAAGGAAGGAAGCTGAAAAAGACGTCCTTGCCTTACCAGACAGGATCGGTCAACTAGTCGGAGTGGCCATAAGCCTGCTGGTGACGTGGTACTTCCTCGACCTCTACAATTCAGGTTCCGACTTCTACACCTCCGATTTCGATGACTTTGACGCCATCATTTTCTTCGGGATAGCATTACTGGGCGTTGTTCCCATGCTGATGAAGGTGATAATCGGCAGAAAGAACGCCACCCGACCGTTGGACATCATGTTGTCTGTGGTGATCCTGATGGCGATGGCCTGGTTCCTTTACACCTTCCCATTCGATTTCACATTTTTGTCCGAGGGGCTACCAGAATCCCTGCAGTTCTTGTTGGATTGGATAGGAGATGATGAGGCGAGGTTATTCATGACCTTAGGCATCGTGATCAACCTGTTCGTAATACCATACACCATCGCGCTTTTCTTTGGGGT
>JACXTP010000058.1 GCA_016919625.1 Methanomassiliicoccaceae archaeon | reverse complement strand
TCAGCCTGGCAGAACGAAAGTTGTGCTTTGGAAAGGTCGCGGGCCATTGCGATCTGGTTCTCTACTTGGTCCGGTGCCGTCCCTCCATAGGTCCAACGGCGTTCCACGCAGGAGCGCATGGTCAGCATCTGCAAGACTTTGGGACCGACCGATGGCGAGAACCCCTTGAGCTCATCCAGCGTCAGGTCCTCCAGCGTCTTATTCTCCTCGATGCAGTGGCGCACCGCCTTGCCCACGATCTCGTGCGCCTTGCGGAACGGCACCCCCTTCGAGACGAGATGGTCCGCCAGGTCGGTGGCGTTCAGGAAGCCGCCCTTTAACGCCCTCTCCATGTTCTCAGGTCGGAAACGGGCCTCGGACAACATGGCCGCCATCATGCGCAGGCAGGCGGTGGTGTTCTCGTAAGTGCGGAACAGACCCTCCTTGTCCTCCTGCAGGTCGCGATTGTATGCCATGGGCAGACCCTTGACCAACGTGAACATCGACATCAGGGTCCCGATGGCCCGGCTGGACCGGCCACGGATCAGCTCCGCCACGTCCGGGTTCTTCTTCTGGGGCATGATCGAGCTGCCGGTGCTGAATCCATCACTTATCTCCACGAAGCCGAACTCCGGACTGCTCCACAATACCAGTTCCTCACCTAAGGAGCTTAGGTGGGTCATGATGGCGGCGGCGTCGAAGCAATATTCGAGGACGAAGTCCCGGTCGGTGACTCCGTCCATGGCGTTCTCTCCCGGCCTATCAAAGCCAAGCAGGTCCGTCGTCATGTGCCGGTCTATGTCGTAGGTGGTGCCTGCCAGCGCTGCCGATCCGAGAGGGCACACGTTCACCCTCTTGTATGTGTCCCTGAGGCGCTCCACATCCCGTTGCAGCTTGTAGACGTAGGCCATCAGATGGAATCCGAGCGTGACCGGCTGGGCGTGCTGCATGTGGGTGAAACCGGGCATGAGGGTGGACTTGTGCCTCTCCGCCTGCCCCATCAAGACCGACTGGAGGCCTATGGCGTGCTCCATGCTGTCCAATATGGCATCGCGCATGAACATGCGCAGGTCGGTGACGACTTGGTCGTTACGGCTCCGGCCGGTGTGCAGTTTGCCCCCGGCCTCCCCGATGCGTTCGGTAAGGAGCACCTCGATGGCCGAGTGAACGTCCTCGCTCGACCGGTCCAGCTCCACCTCGCCCTTCTCGATCTCTTTGAGCAGTTGGCGCAGACCTTCGACGATACGATCGCCATCCTTGGCGGGGATGATGCGTTGCTTCGTCAACATGCGGGCGTGGGCCATCGATCCCATGACATCGTACCAAGCCAGACGCACGTCAACCCCGAACGAGCTGGTGAAATCGATAGTGGATCGGTCCGGCGCTTTGCCGAACCTGCCGGACCAGAGGACCTTCTCCGCCATACCTCATCACTTCTTCTGCTTCTTGGCCACGCTGCGTAGCGGCAGGCCCCAGACGTAAATGAAGCCGGTGGCGCTGGTGTGGTCGAACTGGTCGCCCTCGGCATACGTGGCCAGGCCATGGTCGTACAGCGAATATTGAGAGCGACGACCCACCACCACGGCGGAGCCTTTGAACAGCTTCACCTTCACCTCACCGGAGACGAACTCCTGGGTCTTGTCTATGAACACGTCGAGGGCCTCCTTTAGGGGGCTGAACCACAATCCGTCGTAGCATAGCTCCGCATACCTCTGCTCGGCGATGCGCTTGAAGTTGGCCACATCCTTGGTCAGGACCATCTTCTCCAGGTCCTTGTGGGCGGTGATCAGCACCACCGCCGCCGGGGACTCGTATATCTCCCTGGACTTGATCCCTACCAAGCGGTCCTCGATCTGGTCGATGCGACCGACACCGTTGGCCCCAGCAATCTGGTTGAGCTTCTGGATGAGGTCCACCGGTTTCATCTTCTTGCCATCGAGAGCCACTGGGACCCCCTTCTCGAACTTGATGGTGATGTATTTGGGTTCGTCCGGCGCCTTGGTCGGGTCGGTGGTCCACTCGAAGGCATCCTCTGGTGGCTCGGCCCAGGCATCCTCCAGCACGCCACATTCGCAGCTGCGGCCCCATAAGTTCTCGTCCGTGGAATAGGGGCATGCCTTCTTCACCTTGATCGGTATGTCATGCGCCTTGGCATATTCGATCTCATCCTCCCTGGTCATCACCCATTCGCGCATGGGGGCGATGATCTTCAAAGAGGGGTCGAGGGCGTTGATGGAAACATCGAAGCGCACCTGGTCGTTGCCTTTGGCGGTGCAGCCGTGGGCGATGTATTTGGCACCCTCTTTCTGCGCTATCTCCACCAACAGCTTGGCGATGAGAGGCCTGGCGATGGAGGTGGCCATGGGGTACGTCTGCATATAAAGGGCATTGGCCTTCAGGCACGGGAAGACATACTCCTCGGCGAACTCCTCCTTGGCATCGATGGCATAGGCCTCCAAGGACCCGATGACCTTGGCGCGTTGGATGTTCTCCTCCATGTCCCCAGGCTGACCGACGTCGACGGACACGGAGATCACGTCGAGGTTGTACTTTTCCTGGAGCCAGCGGATGGCCACGGAGGTATCCAGTCCTCCGGAGTAGGCTAGAACGACCTTGTCGCGCTTCTTGGACGGTGCAAACGATTTCCTGGATGCCATATGATATCGGATTCGGCGAGGTCGGAGAAGATATAATAGGTTATGCCAACGAGGAGACATTTGATTAAAGTGGAGTCTTCTTTTGGACAGAACGCCTCCCATCCAGAAAAGGTCCGGTCGCCAAAGCCCTCTCACGATCCCGACCTCCGTCTGGGGCAGGGTTGTGATAATGCTGACATCTTTAATAGAGTGTGTCCCATTTGGGTCATCATTCTTAATAAGTGAATCGAGGAATTCGCCGGAATCTAGTCGAGGGAAGATCGGATGATCAAAGCAGCTATCATTGGAGGCTCAGGATACACCGGGGGCGAACTGGCAAGGATAATCTGCCGCCATCCGGAGATAGAGGTATGCGCGGTCACTTCCCGGCAGCTGGCCGGTTCCAGCATCAGCAAGGCCCATCCCTTCCTCCAGGGTTTCTTGGATATCAACTTCCAGGAAAGGTTGACGGGCGATTACGACGTGGTCTTCACCGCAACGCCGCATGGAGCCTCCATGGATATCGTGCCGGAGCTATTGGCCAGTGGTGTCAAGGTCATCGATCTCTCTGGCGATTATCGCCTCAAGGACCCTGTCACATACAAGCATTGGTATGGGCACGATCACAAGGACATAATCAACCTGGAAAAGGCGGTCTACGGAATACCGGAGCTGTTCCGGGAGAATATCGCCAAGGCCGATTTCGTATCCAACCCGGGGTGCTACCCCACCTGCTCCATCCTATCCCTCGCACCCATGTTCGCCAACGGACTGGTCGACGATCACCTGGTCATCGATGCCAAGAGCAGCACCTCAGGGGCCGGGGCGGAGCCGACCAAGGCCACCCACCATCCCAACTGTGGAGCGAGCATAACGCCTTACAAAGTGGGCACTCACCGGCACACTCCGGAGATCCAGATGTGCCTGGAAGGTCTCTACCGGGGCAAGTTGGACGTCATATTCACTCCTCATCTCCTGCCCGTGGTAAGGGGCATGCTTACCACCAGCTATGTAACCTTGAGGCAAGAGCTGAGCAACGAGGTCATTAACAAGTTGTACGCGGACTTCTACAAGGGCAGCCGTTTCGTGCGACTTACCGGCATCCCTTCCATGCAATCGGTGGCCGGGTCGAACTTCTGCGAGGTGGGCCTAGAGAAGGCGGGGAGGAACACGATGGTGGTGATGGGCGCCATTGACAACTTGGTCAAGGGAGCGTCGGGTCAGGCGGTGCAGAACTGCAACATCATGTTCGGACTAGAGGAAACGATGGGATTGGACTTCCCGGGATTGGGGGTTTGAACAATGGCATACCGAGTGATCGAAGGAGGCATTACCGCGGCCAAGG
>JACXTP010000057.1 GCA_016919625.1 Methanomassiliicoccaceae archaeon | reverse complement strand
CCCGATATTCGACTCGTACCTGATGGGGATCATCGACAAGGACGACCGTGGGTTGGCCAGCGCCATCAACTCCATCGTGTGGAGGGTGCCGAACTCGGTGACGACCTTCATCGGGGGGTCCATGTTGGCAGCTGGCCTTCTCTCCTTACCGTTCTATCTCGCCGCGACGATCTACATCATCGCCATCACCGCCTTCTTCTTCAACTTCAGGAACATCAAGCCTTACGAGGACGATGCTCCAACAACCGCCCCTCCAGATTGATCCATCGCCAAAGCTAATTATCAGGCAACACCTTGGTCTTCAATGTCATGTCCACCAAATTCGATGACCTCACCACCTTGTGCGCCAAGGCCAAGTCGCTAGGGGCGTCCCGGGCGGTGCCATTGTCTGTCGATCTCATCTTCACCGACCCACGGGTCAGATTGAAATGCCAGGTACCTATCTGCCCTAACTACGGAAGGAACCTGATGTGCCCTCCAAACACCATCACCCCGGCGGAGTTCGCTGAAGCATTGGCGAAGTACGATGCCGCCATCATCGTGCAGTTCGACGTCGAACCGGACGGCGCCATGCTTGAGAAGATCAAGGGCACGCCATTGACCGAACTGGAGGACCACGCCGCTTACAAGGAGGTCTTGTCCGGGCCGTCCAAGAGCATGATGGAGGCCCTAGCGAATTTGGAGCAGGAGGCTGGCCGCATGGGCTATCGTTTCGCTGCCGCCTTGGCCGCCGGTCCTTGCACCTTATGCGACACCTGTGCAGGCCCAACCGGACCATGTCGGCATCCCTTCTCCGCCCGACCGAGTATGGAGGCGGTCGGAATCGACGTCATAGCCACCGCCGATAAGGCTGGCGTGCCCATCAAGTACCCGGCCGAGGGCAAGGTCATCTGGACCGGCCTACTGCTAGTGGACTGAGGTGAACCCGGGTGCGGATATTC
Source organism: Methanomassiliicoccaceae archaeon (assembly GCA_016919625.1). Classification (GTDB taxonomy): domain Archaea; phylum Thermoplasmatota; class Thermoplasmata; order Methanomassiliicoccales; family UBA472; genus JACXTP01. The sequence goes on along the minus strand of JACXTP010000057.1, from coordinate 2,663 downwards.
CTGGACTACTGCGTCCTCAACGAAGCCTTGCGCGATGCCAGCGTTTTAGCGAGGTTGCGCTTCCTACGGCATCCACCAGTTGCTGACATCTACCACCGTGGCTGGTGAGGCCCTCGCTGTCCTTGGTGAGGAGAAGGAGGGCCAGTACATTTTGGTGGACCCGATACGCGACCTTGGTCCGGAACTGCTCTATCCGAGGAAAGGCTGGTGGGAGGAGATGACCAAGCTGGAGGACATGATGCAAGGCAACGGGATGGCCCTGCCCTCTTCGGAGTTGGCCCACATGTCTCTGGCCGCATTATGGTCGGTCGACCTCTACATCACCAGTCGCCCCGAGGCGCGCACCTTGTCCAAGGTGGATAGGCTGAGCGACCGTTTGAAGGAGCTCGACCTGGATCAGGCCAAAGAGCTGGCGATGCGGGCCAAGGATAATCATTAACTACATCGCGCACCGTCGGTCCAGTCATGTTCGAGCGCCGACCCGCCCCGGCTTTGGAGGCCATCGAATGGTACAACTCCCCTCCCCTGAGCATGTCGCAGCTCCGTGGGAAGGTGGTCATGATCGACTTTTGGACCTACTCCTGCATCAACTGCTTGCGTACGCTTCCCCACATGCGCAAGGTCTGGTCCACCTTCAAGCACTATCCGTTCGTGATGATCGGCGTGCACAGCCCAGAGTTCGACTTCGAGAAGGAACCGGAGAACTTGCGAAAGGCCATAAAGAGACATCGATTGGAATACCCCATAGCGGTCGACAACGACATGGCCACCTGGCAAGCCTACGACAACCGCTATTGGCCGGCCCAGTACTTCATTGATAAGGATGGAACGATCAGGCACATCCATGTCGGGGAGGGCGGGGAGCTGGAGATCGAGGCCTGGATAGTGCGATTGCTCAAGGAGATGGGTGTGGACGTGGAGCTGGCCGAGGTCCGAGAGACAGCGATGGAGTTCGACCCCCGCACCACGCCGGAAACGTACGCCGGAGCCCTGCGCAACAAGGGCATCGGCAACGACGTCGATTGTCAGGCCATGTCCGTATGTCGATATGAGGACGACGCCGCCCACGACCTCGGGGTCATCTACCTGCAAGGGCAATGGTACCACGACACCCAGTTCCTGCAGTACGCCGCCATCGAACCAGGTCACGTCCTGCTCCGATATAGGGCCAAAGAGGTCAATGCGGTGATGTCGTCCGATGAGGTCATAGAGGTGGAGGTACGCCTGGACGACAGGCCCTTGCGACCGGAGGAGGCAGGTCAGGACATATATTTCCATGACGACCGATCTTGGCTGCGCATAGACCGCAACGACATGTTCTACATCATTAAGGTCAAGGAACTCGAGGAGCACGAGCTCAAGATATTGGTCGGCGGCGACCGGTTCCACATCTATGCCTACACCTTTGGCTGAGAAAGTATGGAAATGGTTTGGTGTGGAAAGGCGGAGGTCCTTCAGACCATCTTCTTCCCGGCCTCATAGGTGGCGCTCTGGTTGAAGACCGCGACCGGCTCAACGGTCCAGACAACATTGGCCTTCAGCCCCATCTTCTTGAGCTCCTCGTTCATTTTGTCATAGAGCGGTCCGGTGCTGAAGTGCTCCTTAATCTTGGCCATAACCAGATAGGACTTCATCTCCACCGTCACTAGGATGGCGACCTCCTGACCTTTTTTCTTCATGGCCTCGAGGTTCTTGCTCGTCTCCTTCATGAGGATCGCGCCGAAGGCGATCATCTCTGGACTGGGGGCGATGATGCTGCCCACCTGTATCACATGGGGATTTCCGACCGCATCCACTGTGGCCAGGACCTTTGCTGACTTGCCATTTATCGCACTGAAGACCTCATCCGGTAGCTTAACCAATTTGTTCACCGTCTCCCCGACTCCTTTCACAATACATAAATATTCTTTTTGTATACTTTTCTATACTCACCATGAGCGACGAAGTAATATTGAGCGAGTTGCGCGATCTGCGCCGGGACCTGGGTTCATTGAACGAACGAGTGGTCTCGATGCGCTATGAAGATCTGAAGGGCGTCTTCGTCATGGAAATGCGCGAAGCTCTGAGCGTGGAAGGTAGGAAGGTCATTCACTCCGACCTCGACAGTGTCCAAGTGGTCTCCTCCTGTTCCTTGCGCTCAGAATGCATGGACAAATTGCGTGGACTGGTGGACGCCGTGACCTCGGCCATGGAGCGCGATGACCTGCAGGCAGCCCATGAGCTTCTGGACCGGACCGACGATCTCCTCTGTGGTGAGACATCGCCTTGCTTGGACGAGGGATGCTCAAGGTCCGCCTCGGGGACGATAAATAGGGCACGCCTCATGCTGGACCTTTATTCTGGCCTACTGAACAAGTTCGCCACATCCACGCAACAGTCCGAATCAACGATGAAACAAGAAGGTGCTTTCGACCCCTCGGAAGCGGAAAGGGCCTTGGGCCCTTTGGCGAACGCGCATCGCCTGACCATAATGGACCTTTTGTCCAATGGGGGACGACCCCTTTCCGAGATCGGGAGATGCCTCGAGATGCCCACAGGCCATCTCCAGTTCCACATGAGGGTGCTTAAGGAGGCGGACTTTGTCGGCTCGGACCGGCGGAGCCGCATTTACTCCCTGACACCGAAAGGAAGAATGGCCCTGGAGGCGGTCCAGGAGCTTGTTG
>JACXTP010000056.1 GCA_016919625.1 Methanomassiliicoccaceae archaeon | reverse complement strand
TCATTACCTCTAACTCCTCGATGTTGTTGATGCAATATCCCGGGTTGGCCACCTTATCCACCCGCTCCCGCATCACCTCGGTTGTGAGGTCCCCGATTGCAACGCCATTCCTTTTTGCCTCGGCCGCGAACCTGGCATAAACATCGTCGTCAATGCCTCTGATGGTGACATCGGTCATATGAGCAACTTCCTACCGCTGGTGCATGAACGGCATGGGGATTAAAACCTCCCTAATGTAACTTCACGTGGGATGGTCAGGTGTAATTCCATCTGATCATCTACCGAATCAGGAGCCAGAGAACACTCCCCACTATGATGATGATACCCAAGGAGGCTTCTTTCTGGAACAGATTGACCAGTATTTTCGATCTGGTCCTTTGATGGATCTTCTCAACCGCCTCTGACCCATTTATCGATCTGACGTTGTCCTCCGTTCTCAATCTTGCATTATATAATGCCCGTTGAGTCAGTAAGTGGTTCTCTTGTGCCTTTGCATCATACATAGCGTTCCCAATCTTTGGTGCGCATGTCATCAATATCACCATTATCACCATTATATTCGATTGACTATTTGTAACTAACTCATGCCATGAATTGAAGATCCTTTCTTACCAAACCCAATTTGTAATGGTAAAATGAGCGGGTTGGCCATACCATTAAATTTGCAGGATAGGAATTCAGGGCGATGAACGATGCCTTAATGACGGGCGGTCAAGGTGATGTGGACAAGGGGGCAGAAGGCAACGTCACCGCAAAGGATGTGGTGATGCGATATGGGAATATCATGGCCCTCGACCATCTTTCAATGGAGATACCCACTGGCATCGTAGGTCTGCTAGGGCCGAACGGGGCTGGCAAGAGCACTTTCATCAAGGCCGTTCTAGGGCTGGTGGAACCTCAAGGGGGCACGATCACAGTTGGAGGTTTGGACTCCCGGCAGAATGTGTTGACCATCCGGGACAAGGTAGGCTACATGCCCGAGCATGATTGTCTGGTAGAGGTCATGACCGGCGTCGAGCTGGTCTCATATTTTGGGATGATCTCGGGGATGTCCAAGAACGATTCCATCCCTCGCAGCCATGAGGTCCTAGACTTCGTGGGGATAGGGGAGGAGAGATACCGACCCATTTCATCCTATTCCACCGGAATGAAGCAAAGGGTCAAACTAGCACAGGCGATTGTCCACGACCCCAACCTATTATTTTTGGACGAGCCCACCAACGGCATGGACCCGCTCGGCCGCGAGGAGATGTTGGATCTAATCGAACGGATAGCCGCGGGCCACAAGTCGATACTGGTCTCATCTCACATATTGCAGGACATGGAGAGGGTATGCGAACATGTCATCATCATCAACAACGGACGGGCGGTGGCACAGGGCAGCCTCAAGAACCTCCTGGGAGCCCAAGAAGGAAGGATGAAACTGGTAGCCCGTGGCGTCCCGGAGGATTTGGCCCCCTTCGTCAAGTACTTGGAGAGGGAACAACGGGTGATCTCAACTTCTGAGGAACATGGGCAAGTGACCGTGGTCCTGATCTTAAGAGGACCTAGTGGTGATATCTTCGCCGCAGCTAAGAACGCCGGTGTGCAGGTCCGGTCATTGACCGCGGATCTGAGCACGCTTGAGGAAGTCTTCATCCGCTCGGTCTAGGTGTATCATATGGGTCTGGATCCGATACGATACAAACCTTGGATTGGGCAGAGGACGGAGCATGCCAAGCGCTTCTTGGTCATCACCGACCATGTGTTCAGACATAAGCTGCGGTCCAAATGGTTGCTCGGGATCATTGTTCTCGGTTCGATCTTGGTGTGGGTCTTCCCGATCCTCATATTCTCCTTATCGCCCCATGATTCGCTTACCACGGAGATGATGCTGGAGACCTTACAGAATGATCTGCTCTTCATCTTCGTTCTGATCGCCGCCTCTCTAGTTTGCGCCGACCTCATATCCGAGGACCTGAGGGGCAATTCCCTGGTCCTATATCTCTATAGGGCTCTGCGACCGGAAAGGTATCTGCTTGGCAAGGTTCTGGGTGCCTTGTTGGTCATGTCCCTTTTTACGTTCATACCACCCATCGCGCTAGGCATCGCGGTCACGGCCACCCAGACCGGCCCGGACTATGCGGCTAGCGCGGAGGTCATCGCGCGCACCGTGCTCGCTGCGGTCTTGACCACTATCTTCTTCGTGCCTATGGGTATGATGCTCTCCTCATTTACCACCAAGCGAACTTACGCCGCAGTGGGCATTTTCATGTTCTTCTTCACCATGACCATCGTGGCTGGAATCTTTTCAGAGTCGGATATTAACTGGCAATTGCTAGGCCCAGGAAATCTGCTCAATTACTGGTATGACGTGATCTTTGGCGAAACGCTGCCAAAAGGATTGAGTTCGGCCGGGATAGCTATCATGACGTTCCTTTTGCTTGTTCCGCCGTTGATGGTGACGTACTGGCGGATATTGTCGAAGGGGGTTGGAAAATGACCGACCCAGTGATCTTGGCTAACGCCTTGTCCAAATGGTATAATGAGGTGATCGGCCTCAACAGCTTCAACCTCGAGATCGGCAAGGGGATAACCGGCATAGTGGGACCGAACGGGTCGGGAAAGAGCACTTTGTTCAAACTGGTGACCGGTACGATACGGCCGAACTCCGGGACATTATTGGTGATGGGGCAGAAGCCTTGGAAGAACCCAGAGCAATTGTCAAAGATCGGGTTCTGCCCAGATTACGATTTCCTACCACCGGACCTGACCGGGAGGGAATTCCTCTCATTCTCTGGAGGCTTGCACGGGATGCAGGGAACGCCGCTTGACGCCAGGATCGAAGAGGTCCTCGCCGTCGTGGAGATGAAAGGGGCGGCCGACCGTAAGTTGGGAGGTTACAGCAAGGGAATGAGGCAACGCATGAAGATCGCCGGTTCCCTCATCCATGACCCTGAGCTATTATTACTTGATGAACCGCTCACTGGCACCGACCCCATGGTCCGTCGCGAGATCATCGAACTGGTGAAGCACTTACACAAGGATCATGGACATGACATCGTCGTATCCAGCCATGTCCTGCATGAGATCGAGAGGATGACCCATCAGGTGGCATTGATCTATAAAGGAAGGGCGGTGGCCTCCGGGGATATCTCGGAGATCAGGAGGCTGATGAGCGACCATCCGCATGATATAGTGCTAGAAGGTAAGGAAATGCTCGCCTTGGCCCGCTTGTTGCTGGATAAACAGTTCACGGTCTCGCTTGAGCTCAGTCCGGACCGACGGACGCTGCATGTCAAGGTCTCTCAGCCAGAGGAGTTCTTCGATGAAGTGCCAGACCTCATACGGGAGAGCGGGAGCACCATCGAAAGGATGGAAAGCCTGGATGACGACCTTGAGTCGGTGTTCCGTTACCTGGTGAGGTGGTGAGATGAGAACGCAATTGCACACCACTGGCCTAAGGACGTTGACTTGGTTCTCGGCCAAGAAGCTCATCGTCCATCGACGATGGGCCATCGCCCTGTTGATCGCCATACTGGTAGGGGCGGTGATGGGTTACTTTGCCACCGAGATCGAGGAGGGCATAACCGCCGCCAGCGATCTTCTCAACATATTGGTCCTTTTCTTTTTCATGCCCATCCTGGCATTGATCTATGGTGCCTCGATGATTAGGAACGAGATCGACGATCGGAGCATTACCCAGGTCCTTACCTCGCCGATGGACCGTAGGCTCTCTTATTTGGGCTACTATTTCGCCCTGTCCCTAGTCTTGGCCTTGTTGTTGATGTTAGTGACCACCATCGGTTGGGCCTGCTTCTTTGCAGTAAAAGGTTTCGATGCATCGTCCCTCGAGCTTCTATTTGGATACCTGTTGACCGTTTGCATCGGGGCGTTGGTATATTCCGCCCTGTTCCTGGTGTTCGGGGTAGTCCTTCGTCACCCCATCTACCTAGGCCTGTTCTATGTTTTCATATGGGAGGACTTCGTGGGCTCCATACCCGGGGCGGCCGAGAACTATACGATAAGACACCATCTTCTTGTCCTGGCCTCCTCCTGGATCGATTATGGAGAAGTTGCAACCATGACGGGAGATCCTTGGATGTCGGCGATGGTGCTCTTTGGCCTAACCATTGCCTTGCTTGCGATCGGGTCATGGGCCTTCTGGAACAAAGAAGTGCCATGATGTGGTGAAATTAAGGGGTCTGTGTGGAGTTGTGGGATCGAAGAGCATCACTTCGTTCGTTTGCGCAGTTTGTAACCCGTCCCCTGGAACAAGGCGATCATTTCCCCACCCTGGAACACCTTGGCCTCGTAAAGGGAGGTGCTATTAGTCTCGCAGATCAAGATGGCCGTTGCCTCTATTGGGCCAAGCCCGGGACGCACATAATTAATGCTGGCGGAGATGGCCACCTGATACTCCGGACCTAGATTGCCAGCGATGGCGAAGGCTTGGTCAGCAAGCGCGAACACCGTCCCCCCATGGGCTGCCCCCAGTGAGTTCTCTTTCCCCTGGATGTCCATCCTTACCGTGACCACCCCGTTCGAAGAAATGCTCACGAGCTCGATGCCCATGAATCGGGCGAACGGGGATGAAACGATGCCTCTCAACCGGTCGATCACCTCAGGCGGACGACCTTCCTCCCAGTCATGAGCCATGTTCTCAAGATCGCAAGGTCTTGGGCGATAATAATGATTGGGACCGGTCTTATGATTTCCGCACCACATATCAACAATAATTATACCATCTTAGAAATTGAGGGCCAGGCATTAATAACAGGACACCTCTCCCCAGCTTGGCTAATGGGTTCTGAAGGAGAAGAGATCTGATGTCGAATGCTGTTCGAGTCCATTTCATCAAGCCGAAGGAGCTCCGTTCGATGATGGAGATGAGGAATGGTGGCGAGTGTGACCTCGTCGATGTACGGAGGGAGGACGAGTTCCGGAACGGACACATCCAAGGCGCTCGCCTCATCCCAGTGGACTCTTTGGAGACAAGGGCTTCAGAGCTCGACCGTAGTAAGACGACCGTGCTCTATTGCAAATCCGGGAAGAGGTGCCAAAGAGGGGCCCAGATCCTTGGGGAAAGGGGATGGGATGATGTCTATGTTCTTGAGGGCGGATACGATTCATATCGCTCATCACCCTAGTCCCTGCTCGTCCACATCATTTTTCAAATCTATACCTCAGGAGCTCGACGCCGCCACGCATGCGCTGGGAGCGAGTGAGCTCTAACCTGGGCACTTCCTCGTCCGTCTCTGCCTCAGGACCGAAGTAGAACCGGTTCTGCGACGATCCCCCCAGGAGGTAGGGAAATATCATCACGACAAGTTCGTCTGCCAGTCTCGCGCGTATCAGAGCAGAGGCCAAAGTCCCACCGCTGTCCACCCTTA
>JACXTP010000055.1 GCA_016919625.1 Methanomassiliicoccaceae archaeon | reverse complement strand
CTGGGTGCACGAAGAGCGGGTCATCGTCCGTGTCCTTGCGCTTCAGCTCGATGAGGCCTTGCACCTTTTCCGCCACCTCGTCCAGCTTCTGGATCTCCTCGGCCCGGCGCATGCGCTCCACCTTTCGTCCGATGCCGCACACCAGCGCATCGCAGGCAGGCAATGAGTCGAACTCCGGCCCACAGGTGGCGACCACCGGTATCTGGATGTCCTGCCAGAGCTTGAATTTGTGCTTCTCCACGCACTCCCGGAAGTTGCCGACCACGAAGACCGCCGCGTCATACTCCTCTATGATGGCCTTCTCGTCGGCGCTGATCTGCGCGGTATGCTTGCCCCTGCCCCTCGCCAAGCCCATGACCACGGTGATGGCGCCGTATCGACGCAGGTTCTCCGCGATGTCGCATATGGGGTGGGGCATGTGGTGCCTGCCTAAGGTAGGCCCGACCACCACTATCTCCGTGCCTGCCAAGGGGACATCGGCCAACTTGCCGCCCAACTCCCGGGCCTTGCGTTCGATGATGGGCCTGTCCTCCTCAGGGATGGCAAAGGTGATGATGATCTGAACCTGGATCTGGGTCTTCTGGATCACGAAGCCCCCGATGTCCTCTATGAGCTCGTAAAGCTCTTTGACACGGTACACCCCACCGTCGTACATCAGCACCTGGTACATCAGGACGCCTCCATGGAACGATGCACTTTCTCCGCGGCCTCCAACCAGTCCGGCTGGAAGCCGTGTTCGGTGTTGGCGATGGTCATCACGTTTTCGGAATTGAAGGTGTGGCGGATCTTCAGCCCCTCTGGGACAAGCTTCCAGATGGCGTCAAGCACTTGGGCCCGCAGCTCCTCCTCCGGGTCTATCTTCAGGTCCCATAGGTCGGTGCGGTTCTTACCCGCCACGAAGATCTCGTAACGGGTCAACTGCTCCACCCGGTCCCGGCCGAAGGTCTTCCAGAGCAGGGCGAGCACGCGGGGGGCGAATGTCTCGTCGGTAATGGAGAGCATCACCCCGCCTTCCTTATCATCGAGCTGCGTCACATCGTAGATGGGACGGGCGCCGGCGGTAGGACGCATTCGCACCGAGACCACGAACAACGGGTCGGCAGGCTGGACCAACAGCAAGACCTTGTCGAGCACGTTGGTCAACCCCATCTCCAGCAGGATGTGCTCGAACAGCAGGGCGTAGTCCTCCGCGCCCTTCTGGTCCGTGCCCTGCACCACGATCTCCATCTCAATGCCCCTCAATGAATCCCGAGGAGAGCAATGCACCGCCCACCGCCCCGATGTATTGGGAGTGTGGAGGCACAATTGGTCTCTCGCCCAGGGTGTGCTCCATGGCCGTGACCAGCCCGGATATCAATGAGGTTCCGCCCACCTGGATTATAGGTTTTCTGACCTCGATCTCCTGGAGCTGTTGTTCGTATATCTGTTCGGCCACGGAATGGCAGGCGGCGGCGGCCACGTCCTCGACGGTGTGGCCCGCGGCCAGCGAGGTGACCAGGTCCTGGATGCCAAATATGGAGCAATAGGAGTTCATGGGCACCTTGGTGTGGTCGCCCCGGTCCGCCATCGCCCCCAGCTCGGTTATCTCCACCTTGAGCCTCTTTGCCGTTAGCTCCAGGAAACGTCCGGAGGCGCCTGCGCAAATGCCACCCATGGTGAAGTTGTCCGGGATGCCGTCGCGCACGGTGATGGCCTTGTTGTCCATGCCCCCGATGTCGATGATGGTGGCCTCCCCCTTCTGCCGGTCGGCCAGCCACACCGCTCCCTTGGAATTGGTAGTGAGCTCCTCCTGGACCAACTTGGCCTTGAACTTCTTGCCCAAGGTGAAACGTCCGTAGCCAGTGGTGCCGATGGCCTCTAGCTGACCCATGGTGACGCCGGCCTGGGCCAGAGCCTCTTGCAGGACCGTCTCGGCTGACGAGAATATGTCCGCGGTAGGGGTCCAGCTCTTACCGATGATCACATTGTCCCGCATGATGACCGCCTTCGTCGTGCTGGAACCGGAGTCCAAGCCTGCGGTCAGTCCTACCTGCCTCTCCCGGGCCAGCAGCTCTTTCCTCTCCACGATGGTGACCAATGCCTCCATCCTGGTCAGAAGCTGTCCGGACTTGGTCCTCTCCGTGAAGGAATAAGTGACCACTGGCATGCGAGTGTTGTTTTGAATGAACTTCCTCAGCTCGGTGCGCACCAATGCTGCCTCGGCGCAACGGAAGCAAGAGGAGATGAACACGGCGTCAGCCTCATAGCTCTTATCGGCCAGGGCCATGGCGCGGGCGATCATGAGCTTCAGTTGCGGGCTCACCGGATTGAAGCCGAACCTGTCCACGGCCGAATTTATCTTCTCCATGTCCACATCTGGGTACACCATCTTGGCGCCAACGGCGGTGGCGGCGGCCTCGATCTCTGATTGCACGGCAGAGTACTCGGTGCCGCACGATAACTGCGCTATCTTGATCATTTTACCAATCCCTCCAGGAAGGTCTTTATCTGGGCCACCATGGCCTTGGCCTCGTCCTCGTTCGCCGGGTAGTCCAGTTCCAGCAAGGGTATCTTCCGCTTTCGGATGAGGAGCTTCATCATCTCGTTGGTCCGGGCGCAGCCCACGCAACCGAACATGAACGGTGCGTCCTCCATGATGATCGCCGCCTCGGCTATGTCGACCAATGGTCCGTATATGGCCAGACGACCCCTTATCCCCGAGGGCACCTCGATGGCCGCATACTTCAGGCCTTTCTTCACATCGTCCACCGTGACATTGATGGGCGGGGACTCGATCTCCTTGGACTCTATCTTCTCTTGAAGCACTGCCATGACGCTCAATGGCTCATGGCCGAATCGCTCTACCAGGTCGAAAAGTATCAGGCTGTTGGGCGGGACAATGAGCACCTTCATGGACAGGCCTCCTCGCATACGGTCTTCAGATCCTTGACGGGCATCTTACCCTTCTTCTTGATGGGAGGGACCTTTTCCCCCCGCTCTAGGCATTGCAGACCTTTCTCCACCATAGTCAGGTCCTTCCATTCCTTCTCCAGCTGGGCGAATCCAGGTCTCGAGCCATGATGGGCCCGGCACCTCCTCTGATCTCCCACTGGGAAGCCCCTCACCTTGGAATAGATGCGGGTGGGGTCCATCTTCCGCACCTCGGTGAGGACCTTCCTCACCGCCTCGGTCTTGCCAGAGATGACAGCCCCGAAACAAGTCTCCTTGACGATGACGTCGGCATCGATGGTGTGTATGGTGCGCACTAGCTGGTCCGGTGTCATGGTGCAGTCTGGAGCCAGAACTATGTATCTTGTCTCGTGGTCGAGCGTCATTTCTTCACCGCCTTCTTGGGCTTTGACGACGAGGTGGCCTTCTTCGCCGCCGCCTTCTTTGGCTTTACCTCGGCATCATCGCTTGATGACTTGCGCCTTGGTTTGGAAACCTTGTCAGGGCTGACATCCGTTTCGCGAAGGTACACGATGTCCCCATCCTTCAGGCCGACCATCATGCTCTCCAGGTCGCCTGCGAAGCGACCGATGATGTTGGTTCCATGCTGTTCCTCCCCGGTGGGACCGAACTCGGGGCTCTCCTGCAACCTGATGCCGATCAGACCCCGATTCGGTCGGGACATGTTGGTGACACCGATGTCACCACGTCGGCTCAGGTCTTTCCAGGTAGGCTCAGGATAGAGGCTCGCACCCAGTTGGTCATCTCCGTCGAAGGTGACCATGGACATGCCCTCAAAGGTGAAGTGCACCTTTACCGTACCTATGGGCTTGTGGTCCAGACCGGTTAGCTTCTCGATGTAGCGGACCGAGGCTGGCGCCTCGGACCGGAACAGGTACCAATCGTGGATCCGATCTGAGGTCGTGCCGAATGTGTCGACCGACCCCTCCTCCATGACATGCATGGTGAGCTCTGGTTCCTGCTCAACGATGATGGCCGAGTCGTCGGTGATCCCTGTCCGCACCTGCTTCAGTCCCTGTGATTCCAGGAATCTCTGCCCTTCGGCCTGGGTCATGCCGATGACCATGACCCTCCCCGGTTTGGGGACGATTGTCACGGCCCCACCCTCCGGAACGAGATGGATCAATTGGTGGCCGATCGCCACCTTGCCGACAATGTTGTGGCTGTTGGAGACCTGCCTCCTGGTCTTGTAGAAGTATATCCGACCCATGCCATCACCTTGATGACGGACCGTTACCAGGTCAGGCTCGCGGATGGAATGGGACTCCTCGATCAGACTGACATCCATCCTGGAGGAGTTGGCAGTGAACGACTCCGTCTTCTCGGTGACCTTGATGGTCCCTCCATCGACGGCCACCAGGAAGTGCTCCACCGCCACTGGTGAACGGGGGTCCAGGTCGACCTGCACAAAGGTCTCCACCGACATGCCCTGTCCCAATTTGGTATCAAGGTCGTTGGTGGCCAATGCATCCTTGGACCGCAGCTCGATGATGACCGGTCTGACTTCCAGGACCTTGTCCGCCTCATCCAGGGCATCGACGACATGCCTGCCGCTCGTCACCCTTCCGAAGACCGGGGCGGCTACACCATACGCGGCCTCATGGTCCTGGCGGGCGATCATGATGTAGGTGGTCTGGCTATCATAACCGCCCAGGGCGAAGAAGCAATCGTTGCGAATGAACTTGGCAAGGTCCCTTGAAGAAGGTATGGCTGATGGGAACGATCCGATGGCATCGATCTTGCTGGTACGCCACCGCACACTGCGCCCCTCCAATCCTTTGTAGAGGTCGAGCCATGTCTGCTTCCATGCCCCTTCTTGCACTTGGACTATGAAAGAACCCTTCTCGGTGACGAACTCGAACTCGCTGGTCTCCTTTACCACCTGTTCCATTGAACGGATGATCGCCAAATAGGTGCCGGGAACATAAGGCTGTCCTTCCAGGACATCGGCCAGCTTGGCCCCTTCCCCCACCTCGATGGGCTTGCCATTAACATTAATCCTCATCTGGTCGGGGTGGGATGGCAGGGGGTGATAAAAAAGGTTTTGCATCATCTGGAAGGTCGAATTCCCACCCATTGGCGACGGTTTTTGTCGACCTCCATCACAAAAAAGGTTTGGGTGGTTGGCAAACCATTAATAAAAGGCCGTTTCCATATCAGCTTTGTCTGGTGACATTTCTATGCCGAGAAAGACAACGGGTGCAAGGACCTCTAGAAAGGCCAAAAAAGAACCCTCCCCAACCGAGGGAATGGCCGATGTAGTGAACGAACAGGAGGCGATCGTCGAGAGCGTCGAGGTCGTGGAGAACGCTCCCATGGAGACGGAGAGCGTAGAGGAGCCCTCGTCAGACCAGGCGGAGAATGTCAATGCTAAGGACGAACCAGAAACTGTTGCAGAAGAGGTTATGGCGGAGCCATTGGTTGAAAAGCCCAAGACCCGCAAGCGCGCCCCGAGGAAGAAAAAGGAGCCCATAACCCAGGAGGTCGAGCAATCCATCCCAGTCGAGATGATCCCACATCCGCGCGAGGAGGCCAAGGTGGAGAAGCCGGTCGCTGTGGAGGCACCGGCGGTCAAGAAACGGGGAGGGCGCAAAAAGGGGGTCAAAAGCGTTGTGACCCAAGCTCGTTCCCGGTTCGGTTGGTGCGAGATTAACGGGTTAAGGCATGAACATGACCTCATCATGAAAGCTGATGGTACCGTGGAACGCCGCGACAAGTCGTTGTCAAAGGACAAGAAGGATAAATACGGCCACGTACCCCTAACCAGGAAGGAGCTCAAGACGCTTTTAGATGACCAGGTCAAACTGGTGTTCATCGGAACGGGCCAGAGCGGAGGCATGCCCATTACGCCCAAGGCGGCCAAGATGCTCGAGGAAATGCATGCGGTGGTCAAGCCCACCCCCGATGTGATCGAGGAGATTTTGGCGGCGAAGCAAAAGTTCGTGGCCCTGATCCACGTGACATGCTGAAAGGTCCGTGCTGACCCGGCGATCTACGACTCGATGGACATTGAGGGAGGATGACCTTGGACCTTGACAAGGTGCTCAGGACAGTGGAACAAAAGTCCCGTGATCTTCCTGGCGTGATCGATTTCCCTTACCTAGATCAAGGGTTCAAGGACGATCTCGACGCCTTGGAGCGATCGGCTGAGGACAATGGAGCCTGCGGCGGGCTTATGCCTTTCGTCAATACAGGAGTCTGGAAGGCATTGGACCGCAGGCACGTGTTCGTGCTAGTGGTCGACTCTTCGATGATGATCCTTTCGCCGACCAGGGATGTCGTCTACATTGCGGACCAAGGGGGACAGATCGTCGGTGAGTACCTAACACCGTCGCGCCGGGGGGAGATCCAGGGCCGGGACGATGTTTGTTTCCTGAGCGAGGACTTCATCTTGTACCTGAACGTTGTCCCGAAAGGAGAGCCCTACTTCGTACTCCCTCCAATCCCATTCCATTTCCTTGATGACATCTCGGGTGTCAAAGAGGTGACCTCAGGGTCCATCTCCACCCTAGCGGACGATATGGTAAGGGAACGGCTAGGATATGCCAATACCAAGCACTGGACGCACCTGGTAGGGTTCAATATCCAGTCTGAGGACTGAGGGAGGCGTTCCAAAAATGAATGAAGATGTGGTGATGGTCACATCATCGTTATTGCAAAACCTTTTATGTTTGGATTAAATCTAATAATCTTAACGCGAGTGACTTAGGTCATGCGCTAGGGGGGAGGATGTCGTGGCAAGCAAATTGGTTATTATGGTAGGTCTTGGCTCTTCCGCAGCTGTGGCTTTGCTCATAACTAGCTACATCCTCATCTATCACTCTGATGTACTTGGCATATCCCCGGCCTGGGATATGAACTCCTTCCAGGTCTGGTATCAGACCGCCTCGATCAAAGTAAGGACATTGCTGTCCGATTGAGACCGTCGGGCAGTGAATTTTCCCTTGATAGTATTTTATCGTCCAGTGCATATCGGGCCAGTGGATGAGAGCAGCCCGTTTCCCTGCCCCCCCTCAGGACCGGATGAACGCCATATTACGACATGTTTGTGACCAGCAGCTACATGTCGTGATGGAATTCAAGGCAAGGTTGGACGAGAAGGTCCTGGAAAGGGCGGTGAGGCATATCTTGTTCTCCGAACCAGAAATGGGCTGGAGATGGGTCGAGATACCTAGACCAGGTTGGAGGACCAGACAGAACTTGGATTCATTGCCTTTGTTCATGTTGGTCGAATCGACGGACCCTCAGGAGGAGTTGGGCGTTTTCCTCACAACACCATCAGACCCTGGGGCTGACCCGTTGATACAGGTCAGGCTGTTCCGTGGAGTGGATGACATCCTCGCCTTGAAGATCAATCATGTCGTCTGTGACGGGATCGGGGCCAAGGAGGTCGCTTACCAACTGTCGGAGGCATATGACCGATTGCTAAGGAATGAGGAACTGTTCGGAACTTCAGAGCGACCCCAGGACCGATCCATGAGGCCTATTTGGAGAAAGGTTGAAATGGGCAAACGATGGAGACTACGCCGCACCGCCCTGAAAGTGATAAGAAAGCCTGAGAGACCAACCAGTAAGTGGTGCCTCCCCTTCACCAGCAGAGAGACGAAAAACAAACGGATGTCGCTTAAAAGGTTCGATTCCGACCGCTCCAGGTCCATATCTGATCATTGCCATTCCAACAAGGTGACAGTCAACGACCTTTTTTTGACCGTCCTTTTCGAGTCGCTTTTCGATATCATAAGACCGAAGCAGCGGGTCCCTGTTACCATCCAAGTGACGGTCGACTTGAGATGTTTCGCTACTGAGGCGGGACAGAAAGTGGCCAACCTCGAAGGGGCGTTATTCCCTCGATTTTCAGTAGAGGATGCCTCGGACCCGGAGAGGTTCCTCTTGGACGTTCACCAATTCATGGAAGCGCAAAAGCAGAACGATTCGGCATTGGTATGCGTCCCATACGTCGAAATGACCTATGGCCTATTACCGTTCAATCTTACTAAGAGGAAGGTAGAGGAAGAGTATGAGGAAATGGTCAAGAGAAGGTCTCTCCCGCCATTGTTCTCTGATGTGGGTGTCCTAGATGAAGGGAGATTGCACTTCGGAGAAATAGTTCCAACTGATTGCTACCTGACAGCACCTCTCGCTTACCCACCTATGCTCATCATGGGATTGAGCAGTTACCAAGGGCGGTTCATGCTGAGCATCGGATTCTGCTCCTATGGGACCGATGAGAAGGACATCGATAGATTGTTCGATCTTATGGACTCCAAACTTCCGTCATAGCCCCTCCTTTCTTATTTCGCAACTGGAGCTTTATTTTTCAAAGCTCTCCTTGAATGGTCATTTTTATCGCTAACCTTGAGGTAGGCTTTTGATCTTGAACCCGGGGAATCAGCTCCCCTTCACGGATCTGAGGAGGAAGTGGCCATCGTCTCGAATACTTTATTTATTAAAGAAAAGGAAGAGTCGAGATGAGCAGGTCTGTATTTAAAAAATAAAAAATATGGGAAATGGGAAGGGCCCCAGGCCCTTCCGTTGTTAGCGTTTAGTCCCTTTATACCGGCACAGGTTGGCAGGCGGGGTCAAAGACGTAGACCGCCCATCCATCGCCCCAGGTTGTAGAGACACCATGGTAGCTTCCGTGAGCGCAGGCGTAGTTGTTCAGCTCACCACAGGAGGCACCCAACAGGTAGTCCGCCGGGATAGTGAACTGGACAGAGAACACCCAGTGCTCGCCGACCTCTAGGACATCGTTCTCCTCGTTCACGTCATCAGCTAGGTAGAACCAGGCCTTGACATGGAACTGCTCGAAGAGCGGGTCATAGACGTAGACGTTCTCCAGGGGGACCTCGCCATCGTTCCACACATCGAAGGTGAAGGTGATGGTTGTCCCGACCTGAGCGCTCTCTGGACCAGTCTTCAGGATCTTGATCGATTCGGTCAGGATCTCGACTTTCCAGGTCGCCTGGTCTAGGTCGTAGCACTTGTCGCACACGGTCCAGGTCCCATTGACGTACACGGTGTTGTAGATCACGGAGCCAGGGTTGCACAGAGGCACATCGTAGCTGTAGGTCGTCACGTTGGTGGCGCCCTTTGCTACTGGGATTACCTTGTCCAGACCGATCAAGACGTCCTGCACGTGGACGTTGAGGTCCACATTGCCGATGTTCATGATGGTTATGGTATAGGTGATCTTCTCGCCTCCGACCGCTACCTCCGGACCGGACTTGGTGACCACTACATCTGGCCTAGCCACGAACACGCAGCTCTCGGCCTTGCCCTCTAGTATGCAGTGCCCGTTGTCGAACACATCAGCAACAACGTAAACGGTGTTGCAGACAGTGTCGCTCGGCACGGCAATTGCGGACTTGGCGCCATCAGTGTCGTAAGAAACGGTTTTTGACCATACCTTACCAACCTCGATGTAGATGTCCTCGAATTTGTCACCAGTCACGGGGTCCGTGATGGTCACGTTCTTCAGGTCGACGTTGCCGGTGTTCTTCACGGTGATCGTCCACACGATGCAGTCGCCGTAGCAGACGTACTCAGGACCGCACTTGGTCACCTCGAAGCTGGGCAAGGCTACGAACACGCAGTCCTTGTCATCATCGGAGACCTTGACGGTCTTGTAGAATCCATCCGCGTACACGATGTTGCATAGTACATATGTGTCGTTCCAGGGGCTGTTTTTAGTTACCAGGTAGTGGGCGGTCAGGTATTGGGACTCGCCTACCAACAGTGTACCGACGTTCCAGCTCTCGCCGGTCAGCGGGTCGTTGACGACCACGCCGGTCAGGTTCACGTTGCCAGTGTTCTTAACCTGGATGGACCAGTTCACATAGTGTCCCAAGGCGGTCATGGTCGGCTCCCAGCTCTTGTATACTTCGATACCGGGCTTGGCCACGAAAACCGTGGTGTTGTCTGTGTCGTTCACGGTGGTGTCGGTGACGTCATCGCCAGTTACGATCGCCACGTTCTTGAAGGAGTTGCCCTCGAACGGGTCAGGGATCGTGTAGCTGGCGTTGAACTGGACCACGGCTCCAACGGCCATGTAGCCGATGTAGTGGTACCAGTCCGCACCGAGCAACGCGTCGGTAACGTTCACGTTGTACAGTGGCAGGTTACCGTCGTTGGTCACGGTGAAGTTGAACTCGATTACCTCACCAGGTGATGCTTCTGCCGGGCCCTTCTTTATGATTTCGATGCTTGGGGCTCCGATTAAGACGCACCATATGTCCTCGTCATAGACCATGCTGTGCTTGTCGTTGAACGTGTCTCCGGTGGCGTTAGCGACATTGCAGACGTAGTAATCATCGTTGATGTACTCCATCACCCACGCTTCGCTAAAGTACCAGGAGATCAGGAAGGTCTTAGACTCTCCCTTGTTTAGGCTGAAAGTTTGTTCGAAGTTCAGCATCGGGTCGGACACGGTCACGTTCTCGATCTTGTAGTTGCCCGTGTTCTTCACCGTTATGTTATACTCCACAGTCTGTCCGATCTTGGCCATCTCAGGTCCGGTCTTCTCCACATCGATGCCAGGCTTCACGATGAAGG
>JACXTP010000005.1 GCA_016919625.1 Methanomassiliicoccaceae archaeon | reverse complement strand
CGGGCGAGCTGTTGCCGGAATCCACGGTAAGGAAGCTGACCAAGCCAGGCACCATCAACATAGTGGTGGCGGTCGATACGCCTTTGGGAAATGAAGGGTGTGCCAACGCCATCATCACCGTGACCGAGGCCAAGAGCGCGGCCATGATCGAACGCGGGATACGCGGCACGGGCACCACCAGCGATGCCGTGGCCATCGTATCCCCGCTAGGTCGGGGCACCAAGTACGCGGGCACCGCCACGGACGTGGGCATCGCCATCGCCAGGGCCGTGCGCAAGGCTACCTCCGAATCCATCAGGAAATGGTCACGGGTAAACCCACCCATGGATTTCCTTTCCTTGCTGGAGCGCAAGGGTGTGACGATCGACGACCTGTGGGCCATGGCCATCGAGCTTCCCCGCCCCGATCCCTCCTGGGACCTGGAGGACCTGCACCGTAGGTTCGTGCAGAGCCTGGATATGCTCAAGGAGGACGCCAACGTCAACTCACTGGTTCAGGCGGCCGTGCTCATCGAGAGCGAGGGGGATCGCGACAACATAAGAGGCCTGAAAGCTGGGGAGTTCAACAATGACCCAGTGAACCTTGTTACCGACAAGTTGCTGGGGGTCGCCCTGCTGGAGTACCTGGCGGTTGAGGGGGGGTCGATCGAGTATGTGCTTTACAATGCGAGGAAGCCCGATCCCATCAAGCGGCTCGGTCCCTTCCTGGATGACATCGTCATGGCATTGGTCGTTGGAACAATGTCCAGGATATACCGCTGAACAGGCTGACCTTCTTTAGGAAGTAGGGGATGCCCTCATCGATTTTGACGAGGGTTTTGATACGTGGCGAAAAGCGCGTTACGGCGAAGTTCTCGAGGTAGGCCCTCCCATCACATGGTCCGTAGCGCCCTCTGCGCCTCCTTCTCGATGTCCTGATAGGATTCCCCGCTCAGGTCGATCACCACCCGTCTGATGGTCCCGGTGAACTTCCAAGGTCGCTCTCCAGGGAACTCAGGCGTTATCTCAGAGCCCGCCCCTCGACCTATCTCCAGGGCTCCCCCGAGCCCGAATTTGCCCGGCTGGGTCTGGATCTTGCCTTCGCCGACCTTCTTGTCATTTATGTACAAGGATAGGGTACCATGGGAAATCCCCACCTTCGGCCCGGTGTCTTCCTTGTCGAAGGTGGCCGCGACGATGATGTTCTTCCCGGGTTGCAACCGCTCTGTCGAAGTGATGGTCTGGACCTTCATGCCCAGGAAGTTGTAGACGTAGTTCAGCCTCCCGTCCTTAACGTAAAGGGCGTGGCCTCCGAACTTCGACCCCATCTGGAAAATTATGCCGCTAGCACCTTCGGCGGGTATGTCCAGTAGGGCCCCGATCTTATAGGAACGGTTGCGTATGTTCGGGGCGACCGATTCCGGAACACCTTCCGTGTCTGGATAATAGACATACCGCGTCCTGTCCTTGGCGGGTTGCGGCCGAAGAGACATCATTATCTCCATCGGGAATCGATCATCGAGCGGGAGGCCGTTGGTCTTCCCCGCCTCCACGAACCATTGTTGGATCAGCTCGGTGAGCTTTTCCGGATATTTCTCTGCCAGGTCGTTCACCTCCGCCCGGTCCTCGTCCACGTGGAACAGCTCCCATCGGTCTTTGGCATAGTTGCCCCATCCGGCGATGGTCGGATGCACCGTCGATGCTTTCCAGCCATCATGCCATATCCCTCTGCTTCCCAACATGTTGTAGTATTGGGTGGTCTTTTGCGTCGGAGCCTTCTCGTTTTCAAAGCAATATTTTAAGCTGACCCCTTCCAAGGGTTTCTGGGAGAAGCCTTTCACATGTTCTGGCATCTCCATAGAGAGACACTCCAAGATGGTGGGCACTATGTCGACGACGTGATGGTACTGGTGCCTTATCCCTCTCGCCTTGATGCCCTTCGGCCAGGATATAATCAGTGGGTCGCATGTGCCGCCGCTCCAGGCCGCGTAGCGCTTGTACATCTTGAAGGGCGCACAGAACGCCTCGGCCCAACCCGCGGGATAGTGGTTGTAAGTGTCCTCACCGCCCAGCTTGTCCAGCATCTTCAGGTTGTCCTCCAGTTTGTCCGGCATTCCGTTGAAGAACAGGTTCTCGTTGACCGATCCGTTGGGACCCCCCTCGCCACTGGCCCCATTGTCGGAGATCACGACCACAATGGTGTTGTCTAGCTCCCCAGATTCCTCCAGGTAATCGATCATCCGCCCGATCTCGTGGTCGGTATAGCTGACGAAGCCCGCGTACACCTCGGCCATCCTGTTGAACAGCTCCTTCTCCTCCTGGGACAACGAACCCCATTCCGGGATTATGTCCAGGGCCGGCCACTTAACCCCCTTGGCGCTGACCTCGTCCACCATGGTGTTGATCGCAGAAAGGTCGGTGCTCTTCGGTAGGATGCCCATCTCCTTCTGTTTCTGGATGGTTATCCCCCGATAGAGCTCATAGCCCATGTCGAACTTGCCCTTGTACCGGTCCGCCCACTCCTTCGGCACATGGTGGGGAGCGTGCCCGGCCCCTGGACAAAAGTAGAGGAAGAACGGTTTCGATGGCGCTATCTGCTTCGAATCCCTGATGAAGCGGATGGCCTTGTCCACCAGGTCCTTGCTCAGATGGTATCCGTCCTTGGGGAGGTAGGGTTGCTCCACCACATGGTTGTCATAGACCAGGTCGGGGTACCATTGGGACGCCTCCCCTCCCATGAACCCATAGAACCTATCAAAGCCCCGGCTCAATGGCCAGTTCCTCTTCGAGGAGGCTGTGGTGCTCTCCTCCTCCGGGGTGAGGTGCCACTTACCCACGGCAAAGGTGTTGTAGCCCCTTTCCACAAGCACCTCGGCCAGGGTCGCCGTCTCGGGAGGGATGCGCCCGCATGAACCCGGGAAACCGGTTGTCCCCTCGGTAATGCAGGCCATGCCCACCGTGGTATGGTTCCGACCCGTGATCAATGTGGCCCGGGTAGGCGAGCATAGCGCGGTGGTATGGAACTGGGTATAACGAAGGCCGTTGTTGGACAAGCGGTCCATGTTTGGCGTCTCTATCAATCCGCCGAAGGAGCTGAACGCACCGAAACCCACGTCGTCCCAGACTATGAATAGCACATTAGGCGCTCCATCCTTTGCGACCGGTTCCTTGAAAGGTTCCCAATCAGGGACCGAATCCCTTACGTCGATGTTGATCTTGCCCTTGAACGATCTCCCCATAAATTCATCCCCTGGATCTGCGCCTTCCCATGTTGTTGGTGCGGGGAAGGTCGGGATTAAACACGCGCGACCACTATATCATAATTTGCTGTTGCGCTGATCGAAATGGCCTTGAAAAATATTATACCTGAAGTCTCGTGATTACTTACCTTAGCATAACCAAGAGGGTAAGATATTTTAGCGGTGGATGGATGGTCCCAACATAATCGATAATTAGTAATATGCCTCTATCAATCAATCAGAACCATCTGGACCAGACCTATGGGATATCTGTTGGTGGAGGATCGGAGGGCCATTTCGTATGCGTAAGATGAGCAACAGCACCAAAGTGAAATTGGGGATCTCGGTATTCCTGATACTGGCGGTGCTGTGGCTGGCCGGTCCAAGCGAGGTGGCGGAGACATTGGACCAGGTGGATCTCAATTTGATCCTGGTCGTCATCGCACTTTATATCTTCAGTCTGGTCTTGAAAGCATATCGGTGGGGTGTCCTCCTCCGCGGTGTTGGCAAGAAATTGCCCTTCCGCTCCATCCTAGCCGCCTTCACGTTCTCACAGGCGTTGAACAACATCATCCCCGGGCGGGTGGTGGGAGAGACATCGCGCATCTTCGAGATCAAGAACAACGAGGGAGTGAGCGTGGGCAGCGGCCTGGCAACGGTGGTCACGGAGCGCGTGATGGACTTCCTGGTGGTCACCGCCTTGGCCGTGACCAGCCTTGCCGCGCTCCTCACCTATTTTGTGGGCGAGACGAGGACCCAACTGTTGCTGGTGGTGGTGGCGATGGTGGCAGCCAATATCGTCTTCATCTATGTCCTGGCCCACCCTGCCCTGGCCCTGCGTTTGGGCAACTGGGGGGCGGACAAGATGAAAAGGCTCGGCCTCGGCACTAAGGGCGAGAAGCTGGCCAAGTACATGACCGGTTTCACCAGCTCCTTCGCCCAGGCCCTGCGCCCCGATTCCCGGAACAGCAAGAGGAATCTAGCCTATGCCGGGTCTCTAACCTTGGTGATATGGACCATCGAGATCGCGCGCCTCTATCTCATCATCGTCGCCCTCGGGGCGGAAGTGACGTTGCTGGCCGTCATCGCCACGGTCAGCTTGGCCTCGCTGAGCAGCATCGTGCTCTCTGCCGGCAGCAGCAACATCCTGATATCATCGGCCATATTCACGGCCAGCGGATTGGACCCCTCCGTGGCGGCCACCGCCGGCCTGCTGAGCGCCATGACCTCCATCTGGCTCTCCGTCCCGATCAGCCTGATCGCCTTGATGTGGTATGAGCGCTCGCGCAAGACCCCGGGACCCATGGTCCCGGTTGAAAAGTGACCTTAACGAGGTTTTACCTTGAGATGCACGACCATCCTTTTGATAAAGAACGAGCAAGACAACATCGCCCCATTGACCGAGGACGTCCTGGCCGTCTATACGGACAACGGCATCGACGGAGAGGTCCTCTTGGTGGACGATGGCTCGGACGATCGCTCCCCCCAGGTCTGCGATAAGCTGGCCATTGAACACGCAAACGTTCGGGCGGTGCACCATCCCGCCAATCTCGGGCGCTCCTACGCCATCCGTACCGGTTTCCGTGAGGCAAAAGGTGATGTGGTCATCATCATGGATGGCGACCGACAGTACGAGCCGAAAGAGATACCTCTATTCCTGGCCAAGATGGACGAGGGCTATGACGTAGTCACGGGGTGGCGTAGTCAGCGCACCGATCCCTATGTCCGGAAGATCATCTCCCGGACCTACAACCATTGGATCATACAAAGGAGGTTCGGTCTGGACGTGAAGGACCAGAACAGTGGTTTCAAGGCCTTCCGTCGCAACAAGGCCGTGGCCATGGGCTTCGACCCGGAGGGTTATCGGGGCCTGCACCGCTTCATCCTTCCCTTGGCCTCGTTGAAGGGCATGAAGATAGCGGAGATACCCATTGTCCATTATGCCCGACCCAGCGGCAAGTCCTACATCAAGTTCTACACCGTGCCCTTCATCACCCTGGGCGACTATAACAAGTTCAAGCGGGACCACCGGGAAGAGATCAAGGCGATGCGGAAGAGGAAGTGATGGTCACAGGAGTCGATGATTGGAGATTGGGCAAATGACCGACCTTCCGGATGGTCCGCGGAGCAGCATCGATAAAAAGATCGATGAGATCCTCAAGCCTCTCCGCGGATGGAGCCCCCGGAGAAAGGTCCTGTTCCTGCTTGTCATCGCCATAATCGTCTACGGGATAATGATCGCCGATACCTGGATCTCCGATCCGACCGCCTCCTATGACATTGATATCTACCGAGCCCGCACCCAGGCCATTTTGGACGGGGAACTGCTCTACCGCGACGTCCATACAGAGACCCCGCCGCTGATAAACTACTTCCTGGTGCCAGCCCAGGTACTAGGCGGGGCGGAGCACTACTGGGTGTGGGCCGCCTATCAGACGGCCTTTGCCTTCCTCCTCTCCATGATGCTCTACTTGGTGCTGCGCCGTTACGATGATCTTCGCGCTTTCCAAGTAGCAATACTGGCCTTGTTGTGCCCCTTCCTCATCGATGAGACCCATATCGGGGAAGATGGGGCCCTGGTGGCCTTCGTCTTTTTCACCGCGGTGCTGCTCATGATGTTGGAGCATCGACGCTACGCCGCCCTTTCCATCGTGATCGGGATATGGACCAAGATGTGGTCGATCCTGCTCCTTCCCACGCAGTTCCTCCGCTCGCCCACCTGGAGGGACCGAGCGGAGCTGGTGCTGATCGTCGTCGCAGTCACCCTGTTGATCACGCTCCCCTTCCTCATCCTCTGCCCCGAGGAGTTCCTGGAGTTCTTGGAGTTCTACTTCCTCGGCGACTCAGAACGGTCCAGCGGGGGCCTGAGCGTGTGGAACTTCCTGAGCGTCGGTGGCTACGGGGTGCCGGAGACTTTAGAGCTGGCTCTGGTCCTCGGCTCCCTTCTTACGGCCTACCTTTTCGCCCATTGGAAGCGCATGGGGGTGTGGCAGAGCGTCACCCTGGTGGTGGTGGTCTTCATCGTCTTCTACCCGAAGATGCACATGGGCTACTACATCCTGCCCACCGTGCTTCTAGCTGTCTGGGGGGCGAGGGATTGGCGCGTGGCCGTCCTGCCATACCTCGCCTTCATCCCGCTGAGCCTAACATCCGGGTTCCTGCCCGATGTGGACTCGACCATCTCCAACCTGTTCGAGGATAGCTGGATCATCGGTCTGACCCTATCGCTCGCTGGGACGCTGCTGTTCGTCCTGGCGGCATACTTGGCATTGCGTCAGAGACCCTTCCTGGAGCCGGGACCTTCCCCTAAGGACCAGGAGGTGGACTTACGTTTTTAGACGATCTCATCGACTCCTGGGACGGAAGGATCTTGAGGATGAGCGTGAGGAGGAAGCTCCTCGTCCTTGCCATCGCAACGTTCCTCATATATGGGGCAGGGGTGGCCATCGACACCAACACCACTCTGAACATCGATGGCGCCATGGAGCATCCTGACCTCTCCTTGTATCGAGCCAGAGCGCAGACCATCATCGACGGGGGACTGCTCTATCGCGATACCGGAACGGAGACCCCTCCCATAATCAACTATATGCTGGTGCCAGCGCAGCTCATGGGTGGGGGGGAGCATAATTGGGTGTGGGGCCTCTATTTCTCCATGTTCGCCGGCATGACCGCGATCATGCTATACCTCTCGTTGAGGCGATGGAACGAGATATGGGCCTTCCAGGTAGGCTTTGCGACCGTTATAACGCCCTTCCTGCTCTTCGAATCGGTGACCGGTGAGGACGAGGCCATCGTCGTGTTCATGTTCTTTGGGGCGGTCCTGCTGATGCTCTATAATTATAAGCTTCCGGCGGCCCTCGCCATCGGGGTGGGCATCTGGACCAAGATGTTCTCGGTTCTCCTGCTTCCTATCGAGTTCCTGCGTTGGAGGAGCTGGAAGGACCGGACGATGCTCCTTCTTATCGTCGCGGTTGTCACGGTCGTCGCCATAGGGTATTTTGCGTTGGCCTGCTACGAGGATTTCGTCTTCTTCCTGGAGTTCTACACCCTGGGGGTGAGCGGTCGGGAGAGCGGGGGGGTAAGCATTTGGCACTTCCTGCGTGTGGGCGGTTACGGACTGCCAAAGGAGGTGGAGCTGGCCTTGGTGCTTGTTTCGTTGCTCATCGCCTACCTCTTCTGTTACAAGAAGAGGCTCGGAGTATGGCAGAGCATCACCCTGGTGGTGCTCGTCTTCCTGGTGGTGTACCCCAAGATGCATACCGGTTATTACGTGCTGCCTTGCATCCTCTTGTCCGCCTGGGCTGTGACCGACCGGCGCATCTTCTACCGCACCTTCCTGGCGTTCATACCGATCATGGCGGCCGCGGGATTCTCCGTTCAGGAGGGGAACAACGTGATTTTCGACTTCCCAGGGAACTGGATAGTGGGGTTCGGGCTCGCCCTCCTCGGCACATTGATGTTCCTTGACGCGGGAAGGCTCGCTTCAAAGACCACATTGTTCATGGACAAGGGCGTTGAGAAGGCCAGCCCTTTGGAGAAATGACGAGGCGATGGGACGTCCATCAGGTTGACTTTTCCATGACCTTCTGTGGGTCGGCAATAGGGATTTGTAATGGCTTCTGAAAACGGATGGGTCTAGATATCGGAACGGAGATCGCCTTATTTCATTGGAGGTGGAAAAAGTGCTGGGAAGGGATTTGAACCCTTGGACCACTGAGGACTAGACCCTTAATCTACCTAACGCAGTATTGACTATTCTATGGAATTAAAATTCTTTTCCTATTTCTCACCATATTATTATATAATTATTATTACCCAATAAATAATTCTCTGGATTGGGTAGGCTTGAATTACACAAAAGATCAGATGTCAGTTATTGAACATAATAATGGATTTCTACAGGT
>JACXTP010000054.1 GCA_016919625.1 Methanomassiliicoccaceae archaeon | reverse complement strand
GGGACAGTTGCTCTCCCGGTGGAAGCTAAACCCTCCGTCGACCCTCACGCCCCGCACCTTGGTGGTGAAACGACAAGCACCAGGGTCGAGGTTAACGACGACCTCTTCTTCGGCCATGAGCCCTATCATTCAAGCTTCGCCTAAATTATCTTTACGCCGGACCGACCAGGTCAGGGCGTGACCTCAGCCTCTATCCTTCTTCCCTTTGGACGCCATCTCGTACATGGGCGCCCTGCTGATGTCGATGGCCCCAATTGCCGCCACAGGCTCCTTCTTCCTCATTATGGGCACGACCACCACGGGAAGTCCACGGAACGGTCCGGTGGAGGCGACCTTCCTCACGATCTGGCCTTTTTTTAGGACCTCCTCCAGCATCGGTCCAGTGTAGTTCGTGTCCACCACCTCGCCTTCCTCGCAGCGCACCCCGTTGTGATTGCGGCTACGCATCGTGACCGGCGAGCGGTTTAGCAGCTCGTGAATGGCCAGGCAGAGGCACTTAAGGTCCTCCGCCTCTGTGTCCTGGGTGATCAGGGTGGTGCCTTCGGTCCAGCATCTTCTCGACGCCGTGCCCAGGGCCAAGGCGGCGGTCACCGCGCCCTTCTCCGCGGCGTCATAGCTGAACGCCGAGCCGACTATGATCACATCCCCTTCCTCGATCTTGAAAACGCTCCGCAAGGGTGCCACCTGGGACTGCTCCGGAAAGTCCTCGTCGCCGGGGAAGACCATCTTATCGTCCCTCACGATCAGGGTAGTCGCCCCGACCGCCCCCGCCCGGACGGCTTCGTCCCTCTGTTCGCAACCCATCTTCACCTTGAAGCCCATGGCCTTGATGAGCACGGCACAATTGTGCTTGCCAAGGGTAAGGTTCTGGAGATCGACCTGGGCCACTTCTATGCCAGAGTTCTCCAGCTTGCGGCGGCCCTTGTCGGTGATGACCGTTCCCATCCTCGTGTTCTCAATGCTCCCTTCCCTGGCCATCTTCTCGAGGATGGTCCGGATGGAACCTTCCCCGATCTGCAGGGCCTCAGCAAGGGCCTTTCTGCCGATAGGCCCTTGCCTATCGATCACCTGATAGGCTTTCCATATGTGATACATGGAGAACTTCGGTGTGGGACCGCCCGAAAAAAACGATGTGAAGGCCATTGCCATATATTGGATGGATATATAATCCAACCATATAAACATTGTGAAGGTGGATTTAACAATACTTGACCATCTGGGATGGTCATCTTAACGGGGGAAAGTATATCTAGATAGCTATGCGTTCAACCCCTCATATGGCCGATGAGTCAGAGTTTTTTCTCTTCATAGATAATGTTTCCAAGAGCTTCAACGGAGAGGTGGTCTTGAGGGACATAACCGCCACGCTGAAACCGGGAGAGTCGTTGGGGCTCATCGGCCGCAGCGGAGCTGGCAAATCCGTCCTGATCCACATCCTGCGCGGAACCCAGGAGTACAAGCCAGACAAAGGCAAGATCATCTATCGTGTCAACTATTGCGAGAAATGCAAGCGGGTCGATATGCCCAAGAAAGGGGAGCCCTGCAAGAAGTGCGGGGGCAAGACCTCTCTACAGGATGTCGATTTCTGGGGTTTGAACGAGAGGGACCCATTGAGGGTGGCCATGCGCGACCGTATCGCCATAATGTTGCAGCGCACCTTCGCCCTCTTCGGCGAATCAAGCGTCATCGAGAACATCTTCGAGGCCTTGGGGCCGATGAACGAGAAGCAACGGGTGGAGAGGGCCCTTGCCTTGCTCAAAGCGGTAGGTCTGGAGCACCGGACCATGCACATCGCCCGAGACCTTTCTGGGGGCGAGAAGCAACGTTGCGTCCTCGCCCGCCAACTGGCCAAGGATCCCTTGATGTTCCTCGCGGACGAACCGACCGGCACATTGGACCCCAGCACTGCGGACATGGTACACAGGACCTTGTTGGAATCGGTGAAGAACAAGGGAATGGCCATGGTGGTTTCATCCCACTGGCCCAAGGCCATCAACCGTCTATCGGACAAGGCCATGTGGTTGGAGTCCGGGGAAGTGATGAAGCTAGGTGAGCCCCAGGACGTCACAAAGGAGTTCGAGGTCTGTTTCCAAAAGACCGAGGATATGATGGGGGTCGAGGTCGGGAACCCGGTGGTCAAGGTCGACAACGCCAAGAAGTACTTCTATTCGATCGTGCGCGGAGTGGTGAAGGCCGTGGACGACGTCACCTTCGAGGTCAAAGAGAGAGAGATATTCGGACTGGTAGGTCTCAGTGGAGCAGGAAAGACCACAGTCTCCCGCATGATCGCAGGCATAACCCCCGCCACAGGCGGTTCGGTGATGGTACGCATCGGGGATGATTGGATCAACATGTCCGAGATGGGTGAGTTTGGCCGGGGTCGGGCCACACCATATATAGGATTACTGCACCAGGAATACTCGCTCTATCCGTTCAACTCAGTGCTGCAGAACCTGACCATCTGCATCGGCATGAAACTGCCCGCAGAGCTGGCCAAGATCAAGGCTATCCAGGTCCTGGCATCGGTCGGTTTCACAACAAGGGAGATAGAGCGGATCCTTTACGCCATGCCGGACACTCTGAGCGTGGGCGAGAAGCAAAGGGTGGCATTGGCCCGCGTGCTTATCGAGGAGCCTAGACTGGTCATTTTGGACGAGCCTACCGGTACTATGGATCCCATAACCAAGAACTCGGTCGCCAAATCGGTCCTCATCGCAAGGAAGGAGATAGGGGAGACCTTCTTGATCGTATCGCACGATATGGACTTCGTTTTGGACTGCTGCGACCGGGTGGCGATGATGAAGGGGGGAAAGATCGTCGCCATCGGTGACCCGAAGAAGATCGTCACCTCCATGACAGAGGGCGAGCTTGCCGAGTTCACGTCCTGCGATCAGACGAACCGTGACGATGAGGTGTCCAAGTGAGCCCGCAGAGCATCGGGCGGAAGACCCGCTTCGTCGAGTGCCGGGAAGCGAGGGGCTTGGGGGTGGGGGGTTCTTTGGCACAGCGTGCCACCATATCCGAGAGCGGGAGGCAGGTGGTGGCGGTGGCGATGGGACCAGGAAAGCGTCACATCACTAAGCCGGTCTGCGAGATCACATATGAACTAAGGGAGCAGGGCATAGAGACCTCGGTCATAGTCATTAATGCCGGATCGGGGGTCCCAGCCGACGCGCCGGATGCCGTGACCAGCTCGCAATTCGGTCTGGACCAGATCGAGATCGATCGTATCCAGCAGTTCAAGGTGGCTTTGATCCATTTGGGCAATGTAAAGAACCATATCGTCTATAAAGCACGCCTCATCCTGCGCAACGTCGACATGCCCGCGGTCATCGTATGCCAGGCGCCGGTCGATTTCGAGGATTTCGCCCGGGTCGGGGTGAAGACCCGAGTAGTAATGCCGGTAAAGGAGAACGTCGGCACGAAGGGCACCATAATGGAGATCATCAATGGGGTGGTGCGGGGCCAGACCATCTCCCAGGCCAAGTTGGACGAGATCGTTTCGAAGATCAAGAAATGGAGCTGATGTTGCCCATTATCCTTTTCCTTTTTTCTTATTAGAGCAGAGAGGGTTCGAAATCGCCTCGATCGCTACTTATTAAAAACTGTTGGAATGGGGACATCATTATTTATCCAGCACGCCATTCCTGCGTCGGATGAAGGGTCCAGCCCTCGAGCTTCTTTATGTTGATGATGAAACGCTCCTCCTAGAGCTCATCAAGGACGTCCTGGAATCGAACGACCAGGTACACGTGGACACCTTCCCTAGCGTAAAGGAGGCGGAGCTGGCGCTGAAGAGCAATCGCTACGACGCAATAATCTCCGATTACCAGATGCCTGAGATGGATGGAATAACCTTCCTCAAGCGTCTTCGCATGGCTGGCAACGACATGCCCTTCGTGCTGTTTACCGGGCGAGGCAGGGAGGAGGTGGTCATCGAGGCACTCAACGAGGGGGCGGATTTCTATCTCCAGAAAGGCCCGGACGTCAAGGACATGACCTTCGAGCTCATGCACAAGGTGAGAGCGGCGGTAGAGCGCAAAAGCTCGCAGCGGGTGCTAAGGGAGAGCGAGAGGACCGCCTGGACCTTGTTGAACGTGGGCGAGAGTCCAAGCCTGCTCTTCGACCGTGATGGTAGGATCATCGCCGCCAACCAGTTCATGGCAGACCTCATGAGCTGTCCCCCAGAGAAGATGGTGGGGCGGAGCGCCCTGGACGTCATATCCCCTGGTTCTTCGGAGAGGGCCTCCCATCTGGTGGAGCGGGTGGCAAGGACCAAGAAGGCCATCACCTTCGTGGGCGAGAGCTACCTGAAACATTTCGAATTCACACTATATCCAGTCATCGAAGCGGAGGACGAGGTGAAGAGACTGGCATTGGTCTCTTATGACACCTCAACCCATATGCGGACCGAGACGGAGTTAAGAAAGAGATTGGCAATGGAGGAACTGGTCTCCGAGGTAACCTCATCCCTGCTCCTTGCATCCACCTCTGAACTGGGCGATCGGATCGTGGACACATTGGTATCCGTGGGCCACGCGATGGAATTGGACGCACTGACAATATTCAATTTTGATGGCGAGGCCCTGGTGCATCGTTATGGCGCGTCGATGCTGGAAGGAAAGGACCCTCGCACCGATGAGATAAGGGAGTGGCAATGGCCCTGGTCCTTTGCGAGAATGCGCTCTGGCAACATGATCGGTATCGATGATGTGCAGGACCTTCCCAACGAGGCTTGGAGCGACAAAGAGCAGTATCAGAGCTCCCATTACAACGCCTTGTTGTTGGTGCCGATGTCCGTCGGAGGGGCGTTCACCGGATGCCTCATGCTCGGCATGGTTCGGGGGACGAGACGTTGGTCCGATGAGGACCAGAGATTGGCAAGGGTGCTGGGGAACATCTATGCGAGCACCCTTTCGCGGCGTCGGGCGGAGGAAGAGCTATCCGAGACGAGCAGGCGCCTGTTGGAAGCGCAAGGCGGTCCGGTCGAGAGCGGGACGACGGAAAATCTAGTGGAGTCAGCCTTGCGCACAGCCAACCGAAAGCTTACCCTGCTCAGCAGCATCACCAGGCACGACATCCTGAACCAGGTGAGCGTCCTGGCTGGATACTTGGAATTGACGCGCATGGCCAACCGCAAT
This sequence comes from Methanomassiliicoccaceae archaeon, assembly GCA_016919625.1. Taxonomy (GTDB): domain Archaea; phylum Thermoplasmatota; class Thermoplasmata; order Methanomassiliicoccales; family UBA472; genus JACXTP01. The sequence continues at coordinate 2,321 of JACXTP010000054.1, read as the reverse complement.
CCAGACCTCGGGCAGAACCTAGACCGGATGGAGATCGCGATCAAGAGGGTCCAGGAGAGCATATCGTTCACCAAGGAATATGAGCAGCTTGGGGCCCTGGGGCCTAGCTGGCAATCGTTGGAAAAGGTGGTAAGGGATTCCAGTGCTGGCCTTGAGCTCAAAGGGATCGAGTTCGTCAGCGACACGAAAGGTTTCGAGGTTTTCGCAGACAAGATGCTCGACCGCGTCTTCATGAACCTCATCGACAACAGCATGAGGCATGGGGACGGGGTCAAGCACATCAAGGTCTGCAGCGAAGAGAAGGGTGATGAGCTCAACATCATCTACGAGGACGATGGAGCTGGTATCTCTCAGGACATGAGGGGGAAGCTGTTCCGTAGGGGCGCTGGAAGGAACACGGGCTTCGGGCTCTTCCTGTGCAAGGAGATACTGGACCTGACCCGGATTACCATATCCGAGATAGGTGAGCCTGGTGAAGGTGCCAAGTTCCTGATGAGGGTACCTAAGGGCATTTATCGTTACAAGAAATAATAATTGATATTACTGGACGATTCTTATTTTCATTTTTGATAATTAGATAAAAGAAGGATTTATAAAGAGGTAAACGGTTATTAAGCCGTCTCCGGGCGAGTGAAAGGACGTTCAAGGTGTTTGGCAGCTTTCTTGAAGGTCTTCTCCTCCCCCCAATTTTTTTTCCGAAGGTTCGTAATTGTTATTATTATCAAAAAATAAAATAGCTGGGTTATATATTGTGTAAATAATAATACCTGGGCCCAGACGTTAATAAAACGATACTGGCGTTGTTTTTTTTATCTTGTTAAATAATATCTAAATGGAGATTATTATATATCGAGAGTATGATTCACATCTCGAGCAGGTTGTCTGGCAAGGCTCTTTGATGTTCTAAAATGCGAGCCTTATCACCACAACCTAGGGGAGGAAAGTAAATGGACAAGAAAGCTGCCATCAAAGCATATGCTATCGTAGCTATATTGCTGGTCAGCGTTTCTGGAGTCGCATTGGCCCCCTTCTTGGCGTCTGCTGTTTACAGCGACCCGAGCGGGGACGACAATTCCGTAACCACCGAATGTTACGATCGCCAGGGCACATCACTATCTGCCTACAAGACCGCCACTGGCTATTGTGAACAGAACGTCAGTTACAATTGGGGCATCGACAAGACGGTGAACCCCGACAAGGCCGAGATCGACGAAGGAAATACTGCATCATTCCAATATACGCTTACGATAACTCGAAATGAAGAATCGAACGCCAAGGTATGCGGTGTGCAAGGATACATCTGGGTGAAGAACACCGGAGAGCACGCCACCGTGAACCTGAAGATCGTTGACTGGGTGCAGACCAAGGTCGGCAGTGGTGCCTTCAAAAACTACGTCAAGATCGATGTGGACACCAGCGCCAAGCCGGTCCTCCAGCCCGGTGAGGAGCACAAGTACTACTATGACGTCTCCTTCACCCCTGTTAACGGAGCCTGTTACCGCAACTCCGCACTTGTGACGATCACCAACCATGGGAACAACATGGGTTGCCCGACCGGCCCGAACCCGAAGGCCGACTTCGCGCTGCCTGCGTCCCCAAGCATCACCTATTGGGACGAGTGCGCCACCATCGTGGACGACCTCGTCATCCCAGCCCACTACGAGCTGGTCTCCACTGACGCCCCGGCTCAGTGGAACATGAACGGACCTGGTGTGTTGAAGTTCAACGTCACCATCAAGAACGTCGACGCCGCCAAGGGCTCCGTCGCCTACATGGACAACGTCGCAAACCTCACTGAGTGCGACAGCGGAATATACCATGTCGACAACGCCCGCGTTACCTTGACCGGTGGCGATGAGTACATCCCACCTATCCCGGAGATCATGGTGGATAAGGTAGGGCCTGAGTGTGTCATGCCCGGCCAGATCATATCCTGGACCATCACCATCAAGAACAGCGGGAATGTGGATCTGACCGACGTTTATGTAGAGGATTACCTGGTCGGACTGAACGACAAGATCAGCCTCGCCATCGGTGCCGAGAAAAAATACACCGTCACCTACCAAGTGCCTTTGGACTACAAGTTGAAGTACGTAGTCAACACAGTGAACGTCACCGCTGACCTAGAGAAGGACCTGTTCGTTCAGGACTCCAGCAGCGTTGGTGTCTGCTACCCCGGAATCGAGATAACAAAGGTCGCAAACTCAACCATGACCGCCCCCGGTCACTACGCTAACTGGACCATCACCGTGAAGAACACCGGTGATGTGGACATGGACAACGTGGCCGTATACGATGCAATGTTCGCACAGAACCCCATG